>JAFSCX010000020.1 GCA_017436525.1 Clostridia bacterium
AGGGCAGCGCTTCGGCGTCGCGACAAGTTATTCGCCCGACTTTTTCGCCGAAGCGAAAAGTCGAGCGAATAAGACCGAAGGTCGTTTGTTCAAGTCCATTGAGACCACAAAAAAGAAAAAATCCCACACACCTAATGGTGTATGGGATTCTTTTGGTTGCGGAGGAAGGACTTGAACCAACGACCTTCGGGTTATGAGCCCGACGAGCTACCAACTGCTCCACTCCGCGATATCTAAAGTGCTAATATAGTATACCAATCTGAAAGGGATTTGTCAACCTTTTTTTGAAAATAGTTATTTGTTTACAAATGGTGTAAAATTACACTGAATAAAATGGTGAAAAGAGTCGGTTTTTTGAAAAAAATTAGGGAGGATGGAACTTGAAATAGGGAGATGGGGGGTATATAATAGGAGCGATGAATTTGATGAGGCAGAGCCGATCGTTGAAAGGGGAGAGAAAAAATGGTTGCAAAGCGAGCGAGAGGGTCTATGGATATGTGCAACGGGCCCTTGTTCGGCAAAATCATTTTATATGTGATTCCGGTGATGCTGACCGGCATTTTACAGCTGCTTTTTAATGCCGCCGACCTTTTGATTGTGGGCCGATTTTGCGGAAGTGTATCGGTAGGGGCGGTAGGAGCGACCAGCTCTCTGACCAATCTTTTGGTAAATCTTTTTATGGGGCTTTCTGTGGGCGCTGGGGTTACGGTGGCCCAAGGGCTTGGCGCCCATGATGATCGCAAGGTCAGTGCAACGGTCCATACCGCCATCCCTGTCGCTATTATCGGCGGCGCAGTACTGACCGTGCTTGGCATTTGTTTCTCGGAATTTTTCTTGCGCTGGATGGGAACCCCTGCAGATGTTTTGCCCCTATCGGCAGTTTATATGCGTTTTTATTTTGCGGGCATGATCTTTAATATGCTCTATAACTTCGGCGCCGCCATCCTGCGGGCGGCGGGAGATACGACCCGTCCGCTGATTTATTTGACTGTTGCAGGGGTTTTGAATGTATTCTTAAACGTGATCTTTGTAACAATCTTTCATATGAATGTGGCGGGGGTTGCGTTGGCGACCTCCATCTCTCAAGGGGTTTCGGCCGTCTTGGTTATCATTACGTTGATTCGAAGAGAGGATGCCTGCCGCCTGATTCTCAAAAAAATGCGGATCCATAAAGCACCCCTGAAGCGGATGCTTTATATCGGGATCCCCGCAGGGATTCAAGGCTCCTTGTTCTCGGTTTCCAATGTTATTATCCAATCCTCGGTCAATAGCTTTGGCTCGACGGTGATGTCCGGCCATGCAGCGGCAGGGACTTTGGAAGGGTTTGTTTATACGGCGATGAACTCCTTCCATCAAGCGGCCCTTAATTTCACCGGCCAAAATACCGGCGCCCAAAAATTTGATCGGGTGAAGCGGATCTTCGGCATTTGCCTTGCAAACGTTGCGGTGATGGGGGCTGTTTTCGGGGGATTGGTCTGGGCGTTCGGCAGGCCGCTTCTTTCGATCTATATTACCGATTCCGAAGCGGCGATTGGCTACGGTGTCTTGCGGCTCACCTATATTTGCCTGCCCTATTTTTTGGCGGGGATTATGGATGTGGCAAGCGGCTCTATTCGGGGACTCGGCATTTCGCTGCAACCGATGATTGTTACGATTTTGGGCGTCTGCGTCTTTCGGGTGGTTTGGATTTATACCATCTTTCAGCACCCTGCCTTTCATACCCTTGATTGCATCTATATCTCCTATCCCATCTCCTGGACGATAACATCTATTGCTCATATTATCACCTTCTTGCTGGTAATGAGGAAAAAGAGGGGGACGGCATGATTCGCATTTATTGGAAAAAAGGAGAAGCGCAGGAGAGCGCGGCTTTCAAAGAGCAGCTCCTCGGCGAGGGCGCTGAAATCAAAAAAGGCCCGCATGGCAAGCCCTATCTGGAGCAAGGCCCTTTCTTTAGCCTTTCTCATAGCAAGGGGATTCTTGCCATGGCGCTGGGGGAGCAGGAGCTGGGGCTGGATCTGGAAGGGCCGCGCGCGATCACCCATAAAGGATTTATTCGCTCCGAGGAAGAGGGCATCGACCCTCTGACTCTTTGGGTGGTGAAGGAAAGCTTTATGAAATATACCGGCGAAGGGATTCGGCAATTTCGCTCAGTGCGGGCCGAGAAAAAGGAAGAAAATCTCTATTGGGTAACCGACGGAGCAAAAAGTGCTTATGCCCAAACCTTTCAAATTGAGGATTGCATCGGCGCAGTAACTGCCGAAAAAATAGAAGAAATCAAAACAGAGCAATCCAAATGATTGCTCTGTTTTTTTAATTCATTCTTGCAATGATTTCGAATTTGCGGTATAATAAATTGTAAATTCTTTTGCGAAGGGGAAATTATGAAAAAGCGTTTTCTTTCCATATCAACCATCTTGTCTGTATTGCTCTGTATGAGTGCTGCTTTTGCCTTTCCTTTGAGCGCAGAAGGAGAGAAAACATGCAGCCATTCTTACGGAGAGTGGTACCTTCATAAAGAAGGCTCTGAGGAGGAGCAGGGGATGTATCTGCGGGAGTGTATCCTCTGCCATGAGAAAGAGGAGCGGATCATCCCCTGCAAGAGCGATCCTGCTATCTACGGAGTGCTCAATGAAATAGATGCCGAAGGAAATATTACTGTAGATATCATGATTCAAAATAATCCGGGCTTTGCCGGGCTTAAATTGATTATCAATTACGATAGCGCAATATTGACTCCGGAGCCAACGGTTACGACCGGCGAGGTGTTAGCAGGCGGGTATATAGCGAACAATGTGAATCAAGAGGAATGTATGATTCAACTTGTGGTGGTTTCTGCAAAGAATTTTAGTAAAGACGGGCGGATTGCTACAGTGAAATTCAAGGCCAAGGAAGGCGCGGGCTCAACGGTATTGGGGATCAGGGTGGATCCTAATAATTCTACCAATATGGATTACAATTATATAACGATTTATGATAAGGATCTTTCTCTTGCGGCAGATGCCGATCATGCTCATAAATATCAATGGATGGAAGAGGCCGGTTTATATCATTGCAAGCATTATTTCTGCGATGTGGAATATCACGACTCCGCCGATCCGGACGGGGATGGGCAGCTGACGCTTCTTGATGGGGTTTTGCTGCTCCGCTGTTTGCTGGGAGGGCAGGAGATAGAGCCGCAGCTTGCTGATATCAATCAAAATGGTAAAGCGGGGCTTCATGATGTAATTATTCTTCTGCGTACCATAAATAATCCTATATAAAAACTGCCGTGAAGGATTTCCCTTCACGGCAGTTTATTATGAATTAAATTTTATTCAACCTCTTCTACTGCTTCTTCTTCGGAAAAATCAGTCTCAAAAGCGAGGTTTGCAGGGGCGATCTCGGCATTTTTCTTTTTCAGGTGCTTTAAGATCAGCACAGTAGCGGCCACAGCGGCAGCAACACTCAATACGACAGAGATCAAAATGACAACATGGCTTTTTTTCACGGGAAGATCCCCCTTTCATCAATACTGAAATTATTATAACAATCTTTTTTCAAAAAATCAACCGTTTTTTGGTTTCTTGAAGATGATAAAATGGTAAATCAAAAAGGATAAAACCTCCAGCAGGCCTTGGAACCCATAGCGGATGAGCATGGGGTGGGCAACCCTCTTCATGAGCGCTAAGGAAAGGGAATTTACCAAAGCGGAGGCGATCAGGATCAGCATAAAGGTTAGCATAATCTGGCGGGCCGTATAAAAAGCGCCGGTGCCCTTTTCTTCATAGACCCAAAATTTTGCTGCCGCAAAGAGCAAGGCAGCCCTTAAAAAGAAGGGGATCAACGTGCCGATCCCTGCGGAGAAAAGCACCCATTCCAACAGAAGCTGCAGCAGCCCTGTAGCCACTGCCGCCGCAAGATAGCGCAGGATCTGCTTTCGATGGCCCAGCAGATAATCATAGGTGCGATCCGCCGCATGGTTGATGTCTTTTGGTTTTCTCTTATTTGCCATGGAACGATTTCCTCTCTTTTTGCAGCCTTTTCCTTATTTTATCATAAAAATTGAATCTTGTCATTCCAATCCGGAAAAAATTTTTGAAACATTGACATTTTTGGAAGAGAGGGGTATACTTGATAGGTGAATTATAGCATAAGGAAGTGATTAAAAATGGGATGCACCCATGATTGCAACTCTTGCTCTTCTTCTTGCTCCGGTAAGGGAACGCCCGAGAGTTTGATGGAAAAGCCCCATGAGCTTAGCAGCGTAAAAAAGATTATCGGTGTTGTAAGCGGAAAGGGCGGCGTAGGTAAAAGTATGGTTACCTCCCTGCTGGCAGCCACCATGCAGCGCCGCAGCAGCTCTACTGCCATTTTGGATGCGGATATTACCGGCCCTTCTATCCCCAAAGCCTTTGGCATTAAAGAAAAGGCTGAATCGGATGGTACGGCTCTTTATCCCCAAAAATCCAAGATGGGTACGCAGATCATGTCGATCAATCTGCTGCTGGAGGATGAGCAAGCGCCGGTTGTATGGAGAGGGCCTATTATTGCGGGGACTGTGAAGCAATTCTGGACCGATGTCATTTGGAATGATGTAGATTATATGTTTGTGGATATGCCTCCCGGCACCGGCGATGTGCCTCTTACGGTATTCCAATCTCTGCCGGTGGATGGGATTATTGTCGTAACCTCTCCGCAGGATCTGGTTTCCATGATTGTGGCCAAGGCGGTCAATATGGCGAAGATGATGAATATCCCCATTTTGGGTATCATCGAAAACTATAGTTATCTCAAATGCCCCGATTGCGGCAAGGAAATTGCGGTATTCGGGGAGAGCCATGTGGAAGAGATTGCCACCAAGCACGGCCTGCCTCTTTTGGCAAGATTGCCCATTGATCCCGCTCTTGCATCCCTTTGCGATAAGGGAATGATCGAGCTTTTTGAGGGCGATTATATGGAATATGTGGCCGACATTTTAGAGAAAATGTAATGATAAAAACGCTTTGCAACCGCAAAGCGTTTTTCAGCGTATCAAAAAAACTCCTGCGGGAGTTTTTGACACGCTGGGAGACTCTCAAAAAAGAGTGCAGATTTCGTTGATCTGTTCTCGTCGGCGTTTTTTCGGGGTCCCCGACAAAACTGAAGTTTTGTTGGGGAAAAGGAGGACCTAATGGTATAAGTGGATATTTTGCCATCATGCAAAATGGAACGGTTACCATTAGGTTTGACGCACGGTAGA
>JAFSCX010000021.1 GCA_017436525.1 Clostridia bacterium
CTCCACCAAAACGAAAAGGCACACCTTTCGGTGTGCCTTTTCGTTTTGGTGGAGATAAGCGGGATCGAACCGCTGACCTCTTGAATGCCATTCAAGCGCTCTCCCAGCTGAGCTATACCCCCATTTTTAGGATTTATGAGATTATATTTTGCGGAATGCTTGATTATTATAGCAAAGGGCTTTTCATTTGTCAATCCTTTTTTGAAAAATAGATTCTTTGCTCTGCTCACTTGCAAAACACTGCTGAATTTGATATAATGAATAAAATAGCACTTTGAAAGGAAACATCATGGAAAAAACCGCATTAAAAACGCTTCTTGCCGAGATGACAATCGATGAAAAGATCGGCCAGTTGATGCAGGTAAACACGAATATTTTTGTCGCAACAAAAGCAGAGATTACCGGCCCTCTTTCCAAAATGGGTATTGAAGAGGAAAGATTAAAATACATTGGCAGCACGCTGAATTTTCATGGAGCGGCCGAGATGATCCAGGTGCAAAAAGAGCATCTGGAAAAAGATCCTCACAAGATCCCCATGCTTTTTATGATGGATGTAATCCACGGATTTCGCACCATTTATCCCATTCCACTGGGGCTGGGTTGCTCCTTTGATCCGGAGCTGGTAAAGGAATGTAGCCGCATGGCAGCCAAGGAAGCCGCCGCCGGCGGGGTTCAGGTTACCTTTACCCCCATGGTCGACTATGTGCGGGACGCCCGTTGGGGGCGGGTAATGGAAACCTGCGGTGAAGACCCCTATCTCAACGGCGTAATGGGTGCCGCGCAAGTAAAAGCCTTCCAAGGAGATGATCTTGCCGATAAGGAAAGCCTTGCCACCTGTGTGAAGCATTTTGCCGCTTACGGCGGTGCAGAGGCAGGCAAGGATTACAACACGGTGGAACTCTCCGAACGATTATTGCGGGAATGCTATCTGCCTGCCTACAAGGCTTGCATTGATGCCGGCACTACCATGCTGATGCCTTCTTTTAACTCTTTGAACGGCGTCCCCTCCACTATAAATCCCTGGCTGATGCAGCAGGTGCTGCGCAAGGAATGGGGCTTTAGCGGCGTTGTGATTACTGATTACAACGCAGTGGGAGAGCTGATTAAGCACGGCATTACCGACAACCTGAAGGATGCCGCTCGCATGGCCTTTGAAAACGGCAACGACATTGAAATGGTTTCCACCTCCTACGCCCAACACCTGAAGGAGCTGATCCAAGAAGGCGCTTTCAACGAGGCGCAATTGGATGAATCGGTGCTGCGCATTCTGGAACTGAAAAATGCTCTGGGCCTTTTTGAAGATCCCTACCACGGCGCCTCTGTAGAAAAAGAGCAGCAGGTTTGCCTGACCCCGGAGCACCGCGCCATTGCCCGAAAGGCTGCAGAGCAATCTGCTGTATTGCTTAAAAATGAAGGAGTACTTCCCTTTGATGAAAAGGTGAAGAAGATCACCCTGATTGGGCCCTTTGCCGATGAAAAGGCCATTAAAGGCTTTTGGGCCTGCTGCGGCAAAGACCAAGATTGCGTTACAGTGAAGGAAGGCATTGCCGCCCTGCTCCCCCATGCAGAGATTCGGGTAGAAAAGGGCTGCGGCAACCTTTGGGACGATACAGACACCTCCGGCATCCCTGCCGCAGTAGAGGCCGCCAAGGACGCGGAGATTGTAGTCCTTTGCTTGGGCGAGCCCCAGAACTACAGCGGCGAGGGCAACAGCCGCGCCGACCTTACCCTGCCCGGCGTACAAACGGAATTGGCAAAGGCTGTATTGGCCGCCAACCAAAATGCGGCTGTACTGCTCTTTAACGGCCGCCCCTTGGTACTGAGTGAGCTGGAAAAATCTGCTCCTGCCATTTTAGACCTGTGGTTCCCCGGAACCGAAGGAGGAAATGCCGCAGCCAACTTGCTGTTTGGCAAAGCGAATCCCTGCGGCAAGGTAACCATGTCCTTCCCCAAGGCAGTGGGTCAGTGCCCCATCTATTATAACCATCCCATGACCGGCCGCCCCAAGGGCAACGCGGAGGAAGTGCATCATGCTTATGCCTCCAACTATATCGGATGCGGAAACCTGCCCTTATATCCCTTCGGGCATGGGCTCTCTTATACCACCTTTGCTTATGAGAGCATGACTCTGGATAAAACCGAAATGACCGCCGAAGATACCATTACGGTAAGCATTACGGTTGCCAATACCGGCAGTTGCACCGGTAAAGAGACCGTACAGTTATACCTGCGGGATCTTTATGCATCTGCAGTACCCCCCATTCAAAAGCTGATCGCCTTTGAAAAGATCGAGCTGGCACCGGGGGAGAAAAAGACCGTTACCTTTAAGGTATGCGAACCCATGCTCCGCTTCTGGAATGGTGCTTGCGAATTTATTTCCGAGCCGGGAGATTTCAATCTGTTTGTTGGCTACGCCGACCACCCTGCCATTACCGAAAGATTTACACTGAAATAATTTTTTTGAAAAGGATGTGGCCTTTTGAAACGTTTGATACACTGCTCTTTATCGATCCTCGCAGTGGCGGTGGTTTTAGGGCTCGGCATCTGGCTGTCCACCCTCAAAGCCTCCCCTGCCAAGATTCTAATGAAGGAGCATCCCTATACTTTCTCAAAAACCAAGGAATGGGGAAAGGAAAAGAGGGATCAATATTTAGAAGAGGGCGGCTGTGTCTTCATCAGTTATCCCAAGACCAAGGCGAAGGAAACGGCGAAGGTTATTTCCGCCTTTTTAGAAGAAGCCAAAACGGAGTATTCAAAATTTGCCGCTGAAAACACCGCAGATATCCCCCGCCTTGCCATCGACTATACCGCCGAAAAAAAGAGCGACTATACCGCTCTCACCCTCACCTACGCCATCGGCCGATACAAAGAAGATGGCCAAGGAGAGGATCTCCTCTTAGGAGCTCAGCATTTATATCTCGACGAGAAAAACACCATTTTAGATCTCGAAGCGCTTTTAGGGGCAGAGAATCAAGAAAAGCTGAAGCTGCTCTTAGATCGCAGCAAGCTTTCTATGGACGATCTTGAGAGCTTCATCTATTCTGAGGAGCAGGTGGTTTTGAAATGGACAGAAGAAGAGCGCACCTTCACCATGGATGAAATTAAGCGGGCAGGCAAAGTAGATCCCAATAAACCCATGATCGCCTTCACTTTCGACGACGGACCCGGAAAATACACCGAGCAATTTGCCGATCTGCTCACTCGGTACAACGGCCGCGGCACCTTCTTTATGCTGGGGGTAAATGTAGGCAATTACAAGGAAAGTGTAGAATACGCCTATACCCAAGGCCATGAAATTGCAAGCCATACCATGCGGCATAAAAATCTCAACATTCTCTCGTCAAGCGAGGTTGAAAAAGAAGTAAACGATGCAGATCAGATCATCCAATCAGTGATTGGGGAGAAGCCAAAATTGGTGCGCCCCCCTTATGGCAATGCCAATTCAAAGGTTACATCGATTATCAATCGCCCCGTCATTCATTGGAGCTTGGACACGGAAGACTGGCGCACAAGAAATGCCGAGGCAGTGAAAAACGCTATTTTGAAGAATGTCTCGGATGGTGCCATCATTTTGATGCATGAGATTTATCAATCCTCCTACGATGGCCTTGCCCTTGCTCTTGAGCAATTGGCGAAGGAGGGGTATCAATTTGTAAGCGTTAGTGAGCTGCTGGAATATCGCCAAGTTCAGGCGGAGGTAAAAGCATATCACTCGATTCCCCCTCAATAATAGAAAAAGAACCGTAAGTCTCTTACGGTTCTTTTTCTATTATTTTCAATTTTTCTTCGCGGGAAAGCTTTTTAATCTGCGCCTCCCGCCTCAAAGCAGCGCTTTTATCGGGGCAGCTCTCTTTGAAGACGAGGGCCACAGGGCGCCGAGAACGGGTATACTTTGCGCCTGTCCCTGCATTATGCCGCCGCAGACGGTGGAGAAGATCATTGGTGATGCCGGTATAAAGACTGCCATCGGCACACCGCAAAATATAGACAAAATATTCCATCCGTTCCCCTCCTGTCATTGACTTTTATTCCCTAACATTCTATAATAATCAAGAAAATATTGCAAGATAGGAGTTTTATACCAAAATGAACAATCATTGGATCGCCGCATGGGGGTGCCCCATTGCAAAGGCAGGCAAATCGGCCGCCGAATGGATGAAGGATACCACTGTGCGGTTTAATATTTTGATGACAGTGCCGGGGCAAGCGCTGAAATTTCATTTTTCTAATCTATTCAATGCTGAAGAGAGCATCATCACCGCCGCGTCCGTAGCGGTAAATTTGGAAGGAAGCACCATTGATACCCAGCGCCTTGCGCCCATCACCTTCCAAGGAGAGAAGAGCGGCAAGATGGCGGCAGGGGGAGCAATCTGCTCCGATGAGATCCCTCTCGCCTTTGAAGCGGGCGAGACCTTGACCGTAAGCCTCTATTTTGCCGATTTCACCCATCAGCTGACCGGCCATCAAAACAGCGGAGAATTCATTCAGCGCTGGGCAGCCACCGGCGATTGCACCATGGAGGCTGATCTGCCCCTTTGCGATTATAACGAGAGCCCCGTCTATCCCTTTATCCATACAATAGAGACCCTCTCCCCCGAAGATTGCTATTCCATTATCGCTTTTGGCGATTCCATCACCGCGCAGACATGGCCGGATCGCCTCTCCCGCCGCCTGCTCAGCCTTGGCAAGACCAATATCGCAGTGGTCCGCAAAGCCATCAGCGGCAGCCGCATTCTGCGGGAATACCCTTGCGATCTTTATCGTACCTATGGTCCTTTAGGGTTGGAGCGGTTTGAGAGAGAAGTTTTATTGCCCGGAGTGAAGAAAGTATTTATCCTCCATGGCATCAATGATATTATCCATCCAAACGGCGGCCTCTTCCGACCCTTAAAGGATCAGCCCACCGCCGAAGAGCTGATCGAGGGCTTGGAATTCTATATCAACACCGCCCATAAAGCGGGGATTCAGGTCTTCCTCTCCCCCATTCTTCCCTTTGAAGGCTGGCGGACCTATAACGAGGAAAAGGAAAAGATTCGCGAGGGAGTTAACTATTGGATCTATCGGCAAGCAGGCATTGAAGGGGTGCTTCCCTTTGAACTGGCAGTTTTGGATCCCGATAATCCTCTGCGGATGCACCAATTCTTCGATAGCGGCGATCATCTGCACCCTTCCGCCAAAGGTGCCCAGGCGATGGCAGATTCTATTCCGGAAGAGCTTTTATAAAAATGAGGCTGTGGATTTCCACAGCCTCATTTTTTCAGCGTGTCAAAAAACTCCTGCGGAGGTTTTTGACACGCTGGGAGACTCTCAAAAAAGAGTGCAGATTTCGTCGATCTGTTCTCGTCGGCGTTTTTTCGGGGTCCCCGACAAAACTGAAGTTTTGTTGGGGAAAAG
>JAFSCX010000022.1 GCA_017436525.1 Clostridia bacterium
GACTTCCCATAGTGTAAACTAGTAAGATCCCTTGAAGACTACGAGGTTGATAGGTCAGGGGTGTAAGCATGGTAACATGTTTAGCTGACTGATACTAATAGATCGAGGGCTTGACCTTACTAAGGCTAAGAATCTTGCAAGACTTGTAATTAAAGAGTAAATCTTCTGTTCAGTTTTGAGAGTACAAAGTACTTTCATTGGTGTGCACGATTATGTGTATACCGTAATAGTCGGTGTTGATTATGAGTTGGTCCCACCCGTTCCCATTCCGAACACGGTAGTTAAGCAACTTCATGCGGACAATACTTGGCTGGTGACGGCCCGGGAAGATACGTAATGCCGGCATAAAAAAAGACGATCCTTGAAAAAGGATCGTCTTTTTTTATCCAACCCGAAGGGTTGGTATGTAATCAATTCGCAAAGCGAATTGTATGTAATCGACCTTGGTTGTATGTCATCAAGGCGTCAAGCCTTGTATCGCCTCTCTCCCTTCGGCTTGATGCCATCCATTTTCTTGCGAAAATGATTCCATGCCGCAATCCATTGCGGATGCCATGCACGGCTTCGCCGTGGTTTATGTTGAGCCTTCCAATGTCGGCGTTATATACCAAATGATACGTGCACAAATTTCCAATAAGGAGTCATTTTTTTATTAAAAACTCTTGACAAATCGGCATCAGATTGGTATACTATCTCTTGCTTAATAAATGCACCTTTAGCTCAGTTGGTCGTTGCGACTGCGAAGCGCTGCCCTTTGGCAGATGAAGCGAGCAGGTTAGCAGCTGCAGCAACACAAAAAATATCGAGTGCAATGCACGATGAATTTTTTGATGTTGCAAAGGTCTCGTTGATTACTGCTTGGATAAGAGCAATCTTAAAAGCAAGGTAGAATGAGGCTGAAACTGAGTTGAGTATAAATGCACCTTTAGCTCAGTTGGTAGAGCAACTGACTCTTAATCAGTGGGTCCCGGGTTCGAGTCCCTGAAGGTGCACCAAAAAGAGAAAAACCATCCAAAAGGATGGTTTTTTTCTTTTTGGCGCACCTTTCCTCCTTACAGTCGGGCGGGCAAAAGCTTCACTTTCTTCTGCTCGCGTTTTGCCTCGCAGGGACTCTCGGGCTACAAAACGCTCCACCGGAGCATTTTGCTAAACGCCCTCGTCTGAAGGTGCACCAAATAAAAAGACCATCCTATCGGATGGTCTTTTTATTTGGTGTATCTTTCCTCCTTATTTTTGAAAGTCTTTATCCTAAACCGCACAAATGATTTGTGCGGTTTGAGATAAGGATAATAACAGGTTCTCTTGCATATTTATACATGAGGTGATATATATGGCAGAGGTTTATCTTTCCCCATCGGTGCGGCATTTTAATTTGGGCTATGGCACCTATGGGACAGAAGAGGCAAGAATGAATTTGATTGCTGATGTGGTGGAATTGGAGCTTACAAGAAACGGGCTGACGGTGGAGCGGAATAATCCCGATTACGATCTTCCGACGGTGGTGGCGGATGCCAATGCACAAAATCCCGATATCTATGTGGCGATTCGCTCGGTCTCCCGTCCGGTGGGGCAGAGGGGTTCGCTGATCTATTATTACCGCCCTAATTCCAATGGGCAGCGCTTGGCAGAGGAGATCTCTTCTTATTTATCGCAGGTTACCCCAACGGAGGATTTGGGGACCACGGAGGGCGCTTCTGCTTTTGGCGGGTTGGGGTATTATGAGCTGCGCCGCTCTCGGCCACCCGCTGTGATTGTGGAGGTGGGGAATCATGCCGACCCGCAAGATGCAGATTTTATTATCAACAACGTCTATGAAATCGGGGTGGCCATTGCCAAGGGGATTCTTGCTTATTTCGGCCTGCCCTTTGAGCCGCTGAGCGAGGAGGAGCAGGCGGCTTTGCAGCAAGAATATAATCGTGTATATTTGTGAATAATATACGCACTTTATGCATGCATAAATTTGGTGAATCCCCATGAATAACGGACGAAATATACATTTTTAGGCAAGTTCAACAGAGTAAAGGGTTAAAGTTTGTTGAATTTTATGTATAAAAAACCGTTTTTATGCTTGACAATGCGAATATTATGCATTATAATACTTGCATATCCTATAAAATATATGAAAAGAGGAATAAAAAATGAAAAAGATTATTGCACTGGTGCTGGTAATGCTGCTGGCTCTGACCTGCATGGCAGGCTGCGGCGCGAAGAAGGACGACAATGTTTTGGTAATGGCTACCAACGCAGAGTTCCCTCCCTATGAGTACATGGAGGATGGCAAGATTGTCGGTATCGATGCCGAGATCGCAGCCGCTATTGCCGAGAAGCTTGGCAAAGAGCTGAAGATCGAGAATGTGGATTTCGATTCCATCGTTATTGGTGTGCAGGAAGGCAAGTATGATTTTGCTATGGCAGGTCTTACCGTTACCGAGGATCGTAAAGAGCAGGTAGATTTCACCGATACTTATGCAACCGGTAAGCAGGTAATCATCGTAAAAGAAGGTTCCAAGATCACCAAAGCGGATGATCTTTTTGCAGAGGGTGCCAATCATAAGATCGGCGTTCAACTGGCTACCACCGGCGATCTCTATTGCACTTGGGATATCGAGGACGAGAAGCTGGGCACTGTAGAGCGCTATAACAAGGGTGCTGATGCTGTCATTGCTTTGCAGAGCGGCAAGGTGGATTGCGTTGTAATCGATAATGAGCCTGCTAAGGTATTCGTTGAGCAGAATGATGGCCTGAAGATCCTTGAGACCGAGTATATCATCGAGGATTATGCTGCTGCAGTAGGCAAGAAGAATACCGAGCTGATGGCGGATATCAACGGCGCGCTGAAAGAGCTGATTGCTGATGGTACTGTCCAGAAGATCATCGATAAGTATATCCCTGCAGAGAAATAATAAAGAAATAAAAAATACAAGGGCTGTATGAACTACAGCCCTTGATTTTGCGAGAGGTTAAAAAATATGCAAGAGTTTTTTGCAACCCTTTGGCGGGATTTTCATACCGCATTTATTGAAGATAACCGCTGGAAATATATTGTAGAGGGTATTCAGAATACGCTGATTCTGACCTTCTTTGCGCTGGTTCTCGGCGTGGTCTTGGGGGTTATTATTGCGGCAGTTCGCTCCACCTATGATCAGCAGTATGAGAGAATGACAGGCCCTGCCAAGCCGTTTCTTGCGGTGGGCAACTGGATCTGCAAGGTCTATCTGACGGTGATCCGCGGCACCCCCTCTATGGTGCAGATTCTGATCATCTTCTTTATTATTATGGCAAGCTCCAATAATAAGATGCTTTGCGGCATTATCGCATTCGGAATTAATTCTGCGGCCTATGTGGCAGAGATTATCCGCGGCGGTATCATGAGCGTGGATCCCGGCCAGAATGAGGCGGGCCGTTCTTTGGGCCTTGGCTATGTCCAGACCATGTGGTTTATTGTCATTCCCCAGGCATTTAAGAGCATTTTGCCCGCTTTGGCCAATGAATTCATTGTCCTTTTGAAGGAGACGGCCATTGCAGGCTATGTGGGCGTTACCGATCTGACCCGCGGCGCTAATATTATCCGCGGCGTTACTTATCAGAGCTTCTGGCCTTTGCTGGCAGTGGCCGGCGTCTATTTGATCATGGTGATGTTCTTCTCATGGTTGGTCGGTATTCTGGAGAGGAGGCTGAAAAAGAGTGAGCGATAATATCATTCAGGTAAACGGCTTGAAAAAGCACTATAACGGCGGCGAGATCCGTGCGTTGGATGGTGTGGAAATCGGCATTAAGCGGGGCGAGGTCGTGGTAATCGTGGGCCCCTCCGGAAGCGGTAAATCCACCCTCTTGAGAAGCCTCAATCTGCTGGAGACACCCACCGAAGGCGCGATCATCTTTGATGGAGTGGATATCAACGATAAAAAGGTGAATATCAATCTTCATCGCCAGAGAATGGGCATGGTCTTCCAGCATTTCAACCTTTTCCCCCATAAGACCATTTTGCAGAATATGACGCTGGCTCCCCTCAAGCTGAAAAAGATGCCGAAGGCTGAGGCGGAAGCCAAGGCGCTGGAACTTTTGAAGCGGGTCGGGCTGGAGGATCGGGCCAATGCTTATCCCAGCCAGCTTTCCGGCGGGCAGAAGCAGCGTGTGGCGATTGTCCGTGCCCTTTGCATGGATCCGGATGTCATGCTCTTTGATGAGCCTACCTCTGCTCTTGATCCCGAAATGGTCGGCGAGGTTCTGGACGTTATGAAGGATCTTGCCCGCGGCGGCATGACCATGGTGGTGGTAACCCATGAGATGGGCTTTGCCCGCGAGGTGGGAAGCCGCGTGGTCTTTATGGACGAAGGCAGAATCCTGGAAGAGGGAAGCCCCGATGAAGTTTTCGGGAATCCAAAGTGCGATCGTTTGAAGGAATTCCTTGCGAAAGTGCTCTAAAAAATTAATACGGGGGTTGACAATTCAACCCCCCGTATAGTAAAATAACAAAGCGATGGAGGCATAGCTCAGCTGGTTAGAGTATCTGCTTGACATGCAGGGGGTCACTGGTTCGATTCCAGTTGTCTCCACCAAAAAATAAAGCACTTCGAAAGAAGTGCTTTATTTTTTATCCAATCCGAAGGATTGGCATGTAATCGCCGTCAGGCGTATGGAATCATGCGTAGCGTGCATGGCATCACCGCAGGTGTATTTTTCTTCGGATTGATTCCATTCATTTCTGCGAAATGATTCCATACCGGATTACATACAAGGCTTCGCCTTGATTTTTAGACGGGTTTTTACTATACTTAACATAAGAGGCGGAACAGGATCAAATTTACAAACAATCCTTAATAAATCGCGGATCAGAGGAGAAGGAACTTTATGAAAAGCAATCGTTTGCAGATGAGCGATCAACTGAATCTATGGAATCCGAAATTTTCTGATGCCAGCTTTGCGCTTTTGGATCAAAAATGGAATCAGGGATTTTGCAGCCCCTATTCTCGCCTCTATTATCCGATAGCCGGAGAGGCTTATTTGGAATGGGAGGGCGGCCGTATCCAAATGAAGGCAGGCTTTATGTATTTGATCCCTGCCGGCTTGCCTTTTCGGGGAAATTGCCCCTCTCATGCGGAAAAATTCTATTTTCATATCAATCTGATGGGAAGCGATGGCTATGATCTTTGCGCCGGGATTCATCAGATCCTTGAATTGCCGTTACAGGCAGGGCGGCTTGAGCTATTGCAGCAATTAAGAGAGGAGCGCGCTGTGGGCGCGGTGCTGAAAATGAAGGCGGCGGTGCAGGAAGATCTGGCGGCCTTTTTGCAGGAGGCGGGAATTCGGGCAGAGAAGGCGGAATATTCCAGACCGGTGCGCAAAACCCTTTCCTTCATTCGGGAGCATCTTTCTCTGCAGCTTTCTGTTCGGGAGCTTGCGGAGCGGGTTTATCTTTCGGAAGCAGGGCTCTCCCGCCTTTTCCAAAAGGAACTGCGCAAGACACCGGGGCAATATATTGATGAAATGCTCTGCTTTGAGGCTCAGCGGCAGCTTGCCCTCACCGATCGTTCCATCCGCACCATTGCAGAGCGGCTGGGATTTTGCGATCAGTTTTATTTTTCTCGGCGCTTTCGTCAATGGGTGGGCAAGACCCCTTCCCAATATCGAAAGGAAGAAAAATATAATAACGTACATTAAAAGGCGGCAAGGATATTTCGTCCTTGCCGCCATCAGACTGTCAAAAAAGGCACAGACCGCAGAAAATAAGAAAATAAAAGAATTCTGTCGATTCTATAAATCGGCAAGGGAAAAGAAATCCTATTTGTTTTCCTTGCTTTCTTATCATAAGGAAAAAATCCGCATAGTGATGCGGATTTTGATTAAAATTTTCTGCTTTCCGTCGATCTGCTCTCTACCGTGCGTCAAACCTAATGGTAACCGTTCCATTTTGCATGATGGCAAAATATCCACTTATACCATTAGGTCCTCCTTTTCCCCAACAAAACTTCAGTTTTGTCGGGGACCCCGAAAAAACGCCGACGAGAACAGATC
>JAFSCX010000023.1 GCA_017436525.1 Clostridia bacterium
AAAAAGTTAGTTTTCCGCCGCTGATAAAGAAAATAGCAATCAGCAGGATACTACCTATCAGAGTGCGAAGCAGTACAATATTCTGACTGCTTAAATCAATAAAACTCGCAACAATGCCGTTTGAGCCAAACAGCAGCAGAGCAAATATGTATTTCAAAAATGCCTTGTTATTCATACGATACCTCTTGTAATTGAACTGAAAATAGTATATCATAATATCAAACATAACAAAAGCGAATGTTTGTAATGTTCAAAATCACAATTTAGAATGGGTATTCTTTATGGATATGAATTTGCAAAAATATCTCTCGTTTGTAAAAACGGTGGAATACGGCAGTTTTACAAAGGCGGCAGAGATACTTAATTACACACAATCGGGCATCAGCAGAATGATAGCCGATCTTGAAAAGGAATGGGGCGTAACGCTTCTTGAACGAAGCAAGTACGGTGTTAAGCCTACAAGTGACGGAATGAAGTTGTTACCATACGCACAAAACCTCTGTGCCGATTTTGATAAGTTGAAAATGCAAGTGGATGAGCTGAATGGCTTACAATCGGGCCTTATCCGAATCGGTACATTTTCAAGCGTGGCTACTCATTGGCTGCCGAATATCATAAAAGAATTTCAAAAGGACTACCCCAACATCGACTATGAACTTCTGCTCGGTGACTATACTGAGATTGAAGAATGGATACATACGGGCAGAGTAGATTGCGGCTTTTTGAGATTGCCGACACACCCCGATTTTGAAACCATCTTTTTAGAGAAAGATAAACTGATGGCGATCATCCCCGAAAATCACCCACTAAAGGAAAGCGAAAAATTTCCCGTAACTGCTCTTTGTAATGAGCCATTTATGCTTCTTGAAAAGGGTGCAAAGGCAGAAATTTCAGAAATCTTTGAGCGTAATAATCTAACTCCGAATGTTAAATTTATCACTTGGGACGATTATGCTGTAATGTCTATGGTGGAAAGCGGACTTGGCATTGCGATACTCCCCGAACTGATCTTAAAAAGAGTACCATATAGAATTATCGTAAAAGAGCTTGACGTTCCGGCATATCGCAATATCGGACTTGCTTTGAGAGATAAAAAAACCGCCTCACTTGCGGTGAAACGGTTTATTGAATATTTGCAGTATAGATAATTGCTGATATACTAAAAAATATGGATGGAACATACGCCTGTGCAAATTAGCAGAATTTTGCTAAGAATTCGATTAGCAGGCGATTAGCAAAACGCCGATTTTCTGTTAATTTCCTGCTAATCGGGATATGGTAAAATTTTGATTCTGTTTACCCCCTAAAGATGAAAAACTCACTCAAGAAAATGAGTGAGCAAAGAAAAGTAAAAGTGCCGAAAACGTAGTGTTTTCGGCACTTTTTGGCGCGCTTGAAGGAATTCAATTATTTGTTTTCTTTCGCAGTATTAAGAGTGGAAATCAGAATCCTTTTAATTTCTAAGCAGTCATCAAGGAGTGATTTTCCCTCTTTTTCGGTTATGTATTCTGATAAAATCAGCAATCGAAGCCAATATTCTGTTTCGGCGGTTTCTTTTAAGGAAATTTGAAGTTTGGCGATAAAATCCGCTTTGCTGATTCCGTAGATCGCTTCATTGGCGTTGGCACCGATGGAGGTGGCGCTGCGAAGAATTTGTTTGGCAATTACGGTTTCGTGTTTTTCTTTGGTGAGGTATTTATTGAGCTTTATGATACGGGCAGCAAACAACAAGGACTTATCTAACAATGGATTGTTTTTCATTTCAAACCTTCTTTTCTAAAGAATAAAGAAAAAAGAATAAAGAATAATGAATAATTTTGAAGCGGCGAAGCCGAACCCTTTTATTATTTCTTATTTATTCTTTATTCTTTTAGGCGAGATTTATCTCGCCGCTTCTGGTACCCCCTGCGGGAATCGAACCCACAACTAGCCCTTAGGAGGGGCTTGTTATATCCATTTAACTAAGGAGGCTTATTTGATATTATGATATAGTAAACAACCTGAAAAGTCAAGAAAAAGGGGCGATGAGACGCCCCTTTTTCTATTGCAGGATAAATTTAGATAAATAGAAGGGAGAATTTTTTCTAATCTCCACATTCAGTGCTTCTGTGGAGCCCTTTTCCTCTGCAAGAGTCGGAGTGTCGGAAAATAGATTGGTGCCGATCCCCAAGCGATCGCCGTCAAAGGTGCAGCCCATGGCGGCAAGGGTGGTAGGAAAGAGGTCCATCGCATTAAAAATGCGATTTTTTGTATTGTGCGCTTCAGCGGAAGAATTGATGATGCAATTATAGATATGCCGGCTGTAACCCTCTTCTAAATTCCGCTCCATATAGGCGTGATCCATGGAAGCATGATCTCCGCAGATCATAATGGTGGTATTCTCATAGAAGGGTTGCTCTTTAAGCCAAGAGATAAAAGCATCCAACTGCCGATCTGCGCAACTATAGACATTTTCATATTGCTCTTGATGAACGTTCTCACATTCCGAGCAAAAATAACCGCCTACATGATGGGTATCCACTGTCAGCATGGTAAAGGAAAAGGGCTGATCCTTTTGAGCGATCTTCGTAAGTTCTTGCTTGGCATAGGTATAGAGATGCTTATCCTCCATGCCCCACCATTGATGATATTTTGGGGGTACAATTCCATCGGCGCGCGCAGAATTCAAGTCGTAAATTCGGTCTACCCCATGCTGGGTGAAGAATTGATCCCGATTGGCAAAATCTTTGAAGGAACCAATCATAAACGCTTGATAGTAGCCTTGCTTCTTCAAAAGATCATTGATGGTCGTAACGCCCGGCAAAAAGGAATCGGCGCCATAGGTATTGCTTTGGAAATTGCTGGGGATCTTCAAAGGCAGGCCGGAAGTTTGCGCCACCAAGGCGCCAATGGTCCAGGAAGTGCCGGTAGCCACTTTGAAACCGCCCACATCCTCATGATCCGAAAAATTGATATTTTCCTTTGCAAGTCGATAGAGATTGGGAATGCGATTTTCCTCCATGGCACCGCCTTGCTCTTTCGAGAAGAAGGTGGTTTCCATAGATTCAAGATAAATATAGATGAGATTTTTCTTTTCCTTCGGGAAAGAAATATTGGCATTATTAGGGTCTACATACTCACGCTGAAAAAGGGTAGAACGCTTGGTAATAGAGCCGATATATTCCGAAAGACCTACCATAGAAGAAGCTTGAAAGAGAAGCACAATCGCCAGAATCGTTGATACCGAGCAAGAAAAAGCTTTGCGGAAAGGGTAGAGCCGAAGGAGGCCCCTTTTCCCAAGGGGCAAAGAGATTTTTCGTTTTGATGTAAAGAATAAAAATACACCAACCAAAAGAAACCATACCGCCGCCGGCAAAAGAGCAGCAGAAAGATAGCTTTTTACTAAACCTTCCTGCACGCCGCCCAATCCGGAAAACAGGGTATAGAGGATGGCGTCGAAGCCCATTTCTCCGTAGGTTTCGATATACCATCTTGCTGAAAAATAACCTAAAAAACTCAAAAACAGCAAGATCATACAGAATATAATTAAAACTATTTTTAATCCTTTTTTTATTCTCATGTATGGATGTCCCTTTCTTTCTTGAAATACTATCATTTTGCACTATAAAAGTCAAGAATCACACCCATATTTATTAAATAAATTTCATTCTGAGAGACCACCAATGATCTTGACACTTTTTTGCAGTATGCTATAATAAAATCATATATCTATTGATAAAAGGAGCGTTTCCCATGGAAAAGAAAGATCCTCGCTATGAGGCGTTATTTACCCCTTGGAAGATCGGAAATGTAGAGATTAAAAACCGCATTGTGATGTGCCCCATGGGCGGCACCTCGCTCTTTGGATGGTTTGAGCTTACCGGCTGCCATTTTGATAAGGAAGCGGCAAAGCTTTTCCTTGAGCGGGCCCAAAATAATGTGGGGCTCATTATCCCCGGTATTGCGCCTTTGAAAGATACTTTTTGGGGAAAATGGCTTTGGCAGAATCCTAAAATGTTTGAAGAGCTGAAGGTCTTTATGGAGGAAATTCATAAAACCGGCGCAAAGCTTTTTATTCAGCTGACTGCGGGAATGGGCCGCTCTTGGGCGATTACGGAGCTGGTGGCTCCCTTGCATAAGAATAAGCTGACCCGCGCCATTGTGAAGCCCATTATCGATACTTCCCATGAGCTGGCAAGCCCCAGTCCTCAAAAATCCCGTTGGGCTCATGATATTGAGTGCCCCGAGATGACAAAAGAGCAGATCCATGAGATCATCGAAGCCTTCGCCAAGACAGCCAAGCTTTGCCGCGATGCGGGCGTGGATGGTGTTGAGGTTCATGCAGTCCACGAAGGCTATCTGCTGGATCAATTTTCCATGGAATTCTTTAATAAGCGTACCGATGAATACGGTGGCAGCTTTGAAAATCGCTATCGATTTGCTGCCGAGGTGGTGAAGGCCATTAAAGAGGCTTGCGGAGCAGATTATCCGGTCTCTTTGCGCTATTCGGTAGAATCCAAAATGAAGGGATTTTGCGAAGGGGCCATGCCCGGCGAGGAGTATACCGAGGTGGGCAGAAATATGGAGGAATCGGAAAAGGCCGCCAAGTATCTGCAGGATGCAGGCTACGATATGCTCAATGCCGATAACGGTACATATGATTCTTGGTATTGGGCTCATCCCCCTATGTATATGCCGGAGAACTGCAATCTTGAGGATGTGGCTCATATTAAGAAATTTGTCGATATTCCGGTCGTCTGCGCCGGAAGAATGGATCCCCGGGTAGGCGCTGAGGCAATCAAAGAAGGCAAGATTGATGCAATGGGCGTCGCCCGCCAATTTTTGGTGGATCCTCAGTGGGTTACCAAGCTGATTGAGGATCGGGTGGAAGAGATCAAGCCCTGCATCTGCTGCCATAGCGGCTGCTTTAATTTCTCCTCCTCCAAGGGCCATGCCAATACGCAGGATCTTACCGATACCATGGGCCTTTCCCGCTGCGCTTTGAACCCTGAAACCATGCAATCCAAGAAATATTATGTTGCTCCCGCCAAAAAGCAAAAGAAAATTGCAGTAATCGGCGGCGGTATCGGCGGAATGGAGATTTCCATTCTGCTTGCCAAGCGCGGCCATCGGGTTGCTCTCTATGAAAAGAGCGGTCAGCTGGGCGGTGTATTCATCGCGGCCGCCGCACCTTCCTTTAAGGAGAAGGATCGCGCTTTGATTGCGTGGTATATTCGCGAGCTTTCCCAATATCCCGTCGAGGTTCATTTGAATACCGAGATCAAGGATGTAAAAGAATTGGATGCCGATGAGATTGTTGTGGCAACCGGCGCAGTCGCTAAGCAAATTCCCGTGAAGGGCGCAGAGACTGCCATCGAAGCGGTTGATTATCTGCTGGGTGCTGAGGTTGGCGAAAAGGTTGCGGTAATCGGCGGCGGTCTGACCGGCTGCGAGATTGCTTACGATCTTTATCTGAAGGGCAAAAAGCCTTGCATTGTGGAAATGCAGGACGATTTGATTACAGCAAAAGGAGTCTGCCTTGCCAATACCAGCTATCTGCGTGATTTCTTTAAGACCAATCAAGTACCCACCTATCTGGAGACCGCTCTTTGCGAAATCAAGAAGGGAAGCGTAACCCTTAAAGATAAGGAAGGCAAGGTCTTTGAAGCGGAGGCGGATTCTGTTGTCTTATCGGTTGGATATAATCCTGCGCCCTTGGCGGTAAAGAGAAAGCATATCCATGTGATCGGTGATGCCAAATCTGTCGGAAACCTGCGTACTGTAATTTGGAACGCATGGGATGTGGGAATGAAGTTGTAGAGTGTTCAAGTTTAATTGCTCACCCGAAAGGAGAGAATGGAATGATATTAAATCAAGAGCAACAAGCGATATTAGACGGCGCAAAAGGGGAGACTCTTGCCAAGGTTATGAAAACCATGGTGCGCTATGGAGAAGCCTTCGGCGCCGAGAAGATGGTGCCGGTAACAAGCGAGTATAACCATCTTGTAACCTCCTTTGGCCTTAAAATGATGACCCCCGTATTTGAACTGATGCAAAAGCTGATCGATGCGGGCGCAATTTCCGGTCAAAAATTTTCTGTAGACCCGCGGCCCTTGGATAAGAAGGTGCCTGCAAACTTTTTGCAAAATCTGATCTTTAATAAATTTATGTATTCTACCCAAGGCTCTTATGAGGAGCAGCTGAAAAAATTGGGCCTTAAAAGCGAGGATTCCTTTACCTGCACTTGCTATATGAAGGAAGAGGGGAATCTTCCCAAGAAGGGGGATATTCTTTCCTGGGCGGAATCTTCTGCAGTGGTCTATGCCAATTCGGTGCTGGACGCACGGTGCAACCGCAATTCCGGTATCATCGATATCATGGGCTCTGTAGTAGGCTATGTCCCTTATTTCGGGCTTTTGACCGATGAGGGCAGAAAGGCCACTTGGATTGTTGAGGTCAAGACCACCAAAAAGCCGGAGGCGCAGCTTTTGGGCTCTGCCATCGGAATGAAGGTGATGGAAGAGGTTCCTTTCATTAAAGGGCTCGATCAGTGGATCGGCACCGAGTTGAATGATAGCGCTTGCAGCTATCTGAAGGATTTCGGTGCTGCCACCGCTTCCAATGGTGCAGTCGGTCTTTATCATATTGAAAATCTCACCCCCGAAGCAGTGGAACAAGGGGAACGCCTGATTGCAGAGGGTGCGCAGGTTTATGTGATTGATGATGCAGAGCTTGAGCGGGTTTATAAAGAATATCCCGTTATCTGGAAGAATAAGGACGCTACCCCGAAGCTTTGCTTCATGGGCTGCCCGCATATGAGCCTTGAGCAGCTGAAGGAATGGACCGATAAGGTAGAGGGCGCATTGAAGGAAGCGGGAAATAAAAAGGTTGTGATCCCCACTGTATTCACGGCGGCTCCTGCTGTCCTTGAAGCCTTTGAAAAGACCCCTTATGCCGCACGCTTGAAGGCAACGGGAGTCATTACTTCTTATATCTGCCCGCTGATGTATATGAATAATCCCTTGTGCGCTAAAATGCCGGTGATCACTTCCAGCAATAAATTGCGTACCTATACTACTTCAAGATATTATACCGATGATGAGATTCTTGCTCAGATCACAAAGGGAGGGAAATAAGGATGAAAACATATAAAGGGCGGGTAATATCCCCCGGTACCGTAAAAGCGGAAGCGTTGGTCTCCCATGGCGGTCTCAATACCTTGGCTTCTTTCCAAAAAGCGCTGCAGTTTGGTGATAAAAATGCCACCTGCGGTGATCAAAATAACCCCGATCTCTATGGAAAGCAGATGGTTGGGAAGGCGCTTTGTTTGCCGCAGACCATCGGCTCTACCACCGGCGGATTGGTGCTCTATTGCGCTTGCGCCATGAAGCGCCAGCCTGCTTGTATGCTCTTCTCCAAGCCGATTGATTCTTTGGCTGCTGCAGGAGCAGTGCTTGCGGATGTATGGGTGGATGATGTTACCATGCCTGTAATCGATAGCCTTGGAGATGAATTTCTTCAAGAGGTGAAGGATGGGCAGATGATTACCGTGGCAGAGGATGGAACGGTTACGGTAGAATAATTAAAAACGGCGCCTTTTTAATAAAAAGCGCCGTTTTTTTATAAAAAGATTGGTTTTTCATCTTCCATTATTGAAATATTATGGTAATATATAAAAGGTAGGAGGTAGAAAATCATGATATTAAAAAACTATTTTGAAGATCCCTCTGTATTGCACTTGGGCACCTGCCCCAATCGCAGCTATTATGTGCCTTGTGCTACTAAGAAAGAAGCGGATGCGGAGTGTGCGCGCAGTGCATCTTCTCGCTTTGTTTTGCTCAATGGTGCGTGGGATTTCAAGTATTATAAAAGTGTTCGTGATCTGCGCGAGGCCCCTTGGGAAGAGAGCGACTCTGCTCAATATGATAAGTTGGACGTTCCTTCTTGCTGGCAGATGAAGGGCTATGATCAGATTCAATATACCAACGTCAGCTATCCCTTCCCCTTTGATCCGCCTTATGTGCCCATCGATAATCCTTGCGGCGTTTATAAGCGGGATTTTGAAGTAGAGGCAAAAGGAATGCGCACCTATATCAATTTTGAGGGTGTGGATAGCTGCTTTTATCTCTATGTGAACGGCAAGTTTGTGGGCTATACGCAGGTCTCTCATATGACCCATGAATTTGATTTGACCGAATTTGTCCATGAAGGCACCAATAAGCTGGTTGTAATTGTCCTGAAATGGTGCGATGGTTCTTATCTGGAGGATCAGGATAAATTTCGCTTCAGCGGTATTTTCAGAGATGTCTATCTTTTGTATCGTCCTGAAAATCGGATCCGCGATTTCTTTGTCCATACCCAGTGCGATTTTTCTTCTGCCAAGGCGTCTGCTTTCATTGAGCTGGAGCGGGCAGGGGAGTGCCTTGTGAAATGGAGCGTTACCGATGCCGAAGGTGCGCTATGCGCTTCCGGCGAGGCAGAGGGAAATGTAGAATTCTCTTTGGATCATGCAAACTTCTGGAATGCAGAGCAGCCTTATCTTTATACTTTTTATTTAGAGACTGCCGATGAGGTAATTGCTCAAAAAATCGGCTTCCGCGAGATCAAGGTAGTTGATAGCGTCGTCTATGTCAATGATGTGGCGATCAAATTTAAGGGCGCCAATCGGCACGATAGTTCTCCGATCGGCGGTGCAACCGTTACCTTTGAGGAGATGGTGCAGGATTTGATGCTGATGAAGCAGCATAATTTCAATGCCATTCGCACCAGCCATTATCCCAATAGCCCTGTATTTTACGATCTTTGCGATAAATTTGGCTTCTATCTGATTGATGAGGCCGATCAGGAAAGTCATGGAAATGTCCATCTTTATAAAGAATCTGATCAGCCTTCAAAATATTTTGTGCCCCGCATGGAGCTCTATTTTAAGAGCTTTGAGGATCGCGCCATTATGATGGTGGAGCGGGATAAGAATCGGCCTTGCGTTGTGATCTGGTCTGCAGGCAATGAATCGGGCTTTGGCCATGGAATCGAGCTGGAGCTGCGCTATTTCAAAGAGCGGGATCCTTCTCGCCTTACTCATTATGAAAGCACTGCCCGTAGTTCGCTGGATCTAGACCCCTCCAATGATTTTTCGGATTTGGATCTATATTCCAGAATGTATGCGCCCGTTGATGCTTGCGAGGCGTATTGCAAGCTGGATTATGTGATTGATTTGGCAAAAGCCCGCTATGCTATTGAGCCTGCCGAGGATCAAAGCGGCGAAAAACTGCCCTTTATCCTTTGTGAATATGTCCATGCCATGGGCAATGGCCCCGGAGATCTGGAGGATTATTGGGAAGTGATCTATCAATATCCCCATTTCTGCGGCGGATTTGTCTGGGAATGGTGCGATCATGCCATTGCCATTCAAGAAGATGGCAAGATCAAAGGCTTCCTTTATGGCGGGGATCATGGCGAATTCCCCCATGATGGGAATTTCTGCGTTGATGGCTTGGTCTATCCGGACCGCCGCCCCTCTCCCGGTGTTAAAGAGCATAAAAACGTCGCCCGCCCTGCGCGCTTTGCTTATCACGGCGAGAATCGTTTCTCGGTCCATAATTATATGGATTTTATCGATCTTAAAGATTATTGCGCCATCAACTATGTTGTCGAAACCGATGGAGAAAAGATCAAAGAAGGCTCTTTGGGTGAGCTTTCTCTTGCCCCCCATGCCGATTATGAATTCGCTTTGCCTTTAGAGATTCCCGAAGAAGGGCATACAGTGATCCGCTTTGAGCTTTATCAAAAGGGGAATACTCTTTGGGCGGAAGAAGGCTTCTCTTTGGGCTTTGATGAGATTGAGCTGACGCCCTATGTATCTAAGGCTATGCCTTTGGCTAAGGGCGCAGTTGAAATCGGCGAAGACGATGATCAGATTACCATCAAAGGCCAAGGCTTTGCTTATACTTATTCCAAGCGCTCGGGCACCTTTACCTCAATGGAGCGGGCAGGGGAGGAGCAGTTGCTTTCGCCTATGGAATATATTATTTGGCGTGCCCCTACCGATAACGATCGTAAAATCAGATTGAAATGGGAGGCGGCAGGCTATGATCGCATGATCTTCCGCCCCTATGATAGCAAAGTGGATCAAACCGAGAACGGTGCAGTCATTACCGTTGAAATGTGTGCCGCCGCCGTTCTTCTGCAAGCGGCAGTACGCTTCACAGCCGTTTACGAGATTGATGGGGAAGGCACCTTGCAGGCCCATATGGATGTCAAACGGGATACCGATCTTCCGTATCTGCCCCGCTTTGGTGTGCGCTTCTTCTTAAAGAAGGAGCAGAATTCTTCTTGGAGCTATTATGGCTACGGCCCCGGCGGCAGTTATCGGGATTTTATACACGCCCAGCATCTTGGAATCTTTGAAGAAGATTATGATTCCTATGAGCCCTTCATCAAGCCGCAGGAAAATAATAGCCATTGCGGCACCGAATGGATTGATCTTCCTACGTTGCGTGTTGATGCATTGGATGCGCCTCTTTCCTTCAATGCTTCTTGCTATTCTCAGGAGCAGCTTGCGATGGTTATGCATGATCATGAGCTGATTGCCGAGGATCGCCTGATTCTTTGCATCGATGGGAAGATGAGCGGAATCGGCAGCGGAAGCTGCGGCCCTCAGCTTTTGGAAAAATATCAGGTTCCGGATGAGCAATTCACCTTTGATTTTGCTTTGAAATTTAAGAAATAAGTTAAAAGAGTACCATCCGGCGGATGGTACTCTTTTAGTAATGAAAAAGCCGATGCATTTGCATCGGCCTTTTTGGTGGGAGTTAACGGGCTCGAACCGCTGACCCTCTGCTTGTAAGGCAGATGCTCTCCCAGCTGAGCTAAACTCCCAAGTTGGTGACCCGGACGGGAATCGAACCCGTGTTACCGCCGTGAAAGGGCGGTGTCTTAACCGCTTGACCACCGGGCCTGGTGGCGGTAATAGGATTCGAACCAATGACACTGCGGGTATGAACCGCATGCTCTAGCCAACTGAGCTATACCGCCATAACAGAACGTGATATATGATACACTAAAACACACCTTTTGTCAACATATTTTTATAAAAAAGTTATTTTTTTTATGGTTTTGATCATCCTATGAGTGGAGGTGAGTCTATGAACTCGGAAGAGAAAACATCGGCTTCGGAAAAAGAAATGAATGAAATTTGCGAAATGGGAATGGCGGATACCGATAGCGGGATTCAAGTCCTCACAGTGATCGGGCAGATTGAAGGCCATTTTCTTGCTCCCGAGCAAAATAAAACCACCAAATACGAGCATCTTTTGCCGATTTTAGTTTCGATGGAGGAGAGCAAGGAGACCAAAGGCGTGCTGATTCTTCTTAATACAATGGGAGGAGATGTGGAAGCGGGGCTTGCGATTGCAGAGCTGGTTGCTTCTATGAACACACCCACCGTCTCGCTGGTATTGGGAGGGGGTCATTCCATCGGTGTGCCGCTGGCTTGTGCCGCCCGCCGCTCCTTTATTGTACCCACCGCTACCATGACCATTCATCCCGTCCGCGCCACAGGCACCATTATCGGCGTGCCTCAAAGCTTGCGCACCTTGGAGGAGATGCAGCAGCGCATCTGCAATTTTATTGTTAAAAACTCCCGCATTCCCCTCAATCGCCTGCAGCAATTGATGACGCAGGTGGGGAATATGGTTACCGATGTGGGGACTATATTAGGCGGAGAGCAGGCTGTGGAGGAGGGCTTGATCGATGGTGTGGGGGGATTAAATGAAGCTTTGGCGGCTTTGAAAGAAATGATTGAAAAAGAGGAGCATAAAGAGTATAATAATAAACATGAATAAGATCATTAAAGCCAAAAATGAAAATATTGAAAAATTGGCAGCCCTCTTTGCCAAAGGATTCATGAAGGATCCGCTTTTCTGCCATTATATCCCCTATGAGGAGGAGCGGGAAGGAATTTTGAATCAGATCTTCCGCAAATATCTTTACGATTGCTGGGATATTCTCACTGTCTATCAGACGGAGGATGGGAATGCTGCTCTTTGCATCTATCCGCCCCAAGGAGAGCCTACCGAGCGAATGATGCTGCCCGCTTCCTTGCAAGGTGTATATGAGCGGATCAGCCAGGCGGTGGCGCCTCAGTTTTATAAGGATTATCTTACGTTGGATTTGATTGCAGTGAATGAAAATGCCCGAGGAAGGGGCTACGCCCGTGCACTGATTGAAGCATTTATCAAGGATGCTAAAGAGGCAGGAAAAAAAGGCGTGGTGGAGATTTATAACCCTCATAATGTGGCTTTTTATGAAAAGATGGGCTTTAAGCTTGCCCATATTCAACCGCTGGGCGATACCTTAAGCGCCTATCTTCTGGAGGTATAAATGACGGTCCTTTCATTGAAAAATTTAATGATGGAATTTGGGGACCGCAGGGTATTGGATCGGATCACTGTCGCCTGTGAAGAAGGGGCGGTAGTGGGCCTTATCGGAAGCAACGGTGCCGGAAAGTCCACTCTTTTCAATGTGCTTGCAGGGGAACTTGAGCCAACCGATGGAATGGTAGAGCTGCATCCCAAGCTGCGAATCGGCTACCTTCGCCAGAATAGCGGCCTTGAGAGTGGTAAGACCATTATGGAGGAATTGCGCAGCGTGGTATCGGAAGCGCTGGATGCCATCGAGGCATTGCCTAAAACGCAGGATCCTAAGGAATATGCACGCTTGCAGGCCATCATTGATGCGGCCGATGCTTATCATATTGATGTGCGGATTCATACTGTGCTGCAAGGCCTTGGCTTCGGAGATCGGGATCTTTCCATGCGCGTAGAAGAACTCTCGGGAGGAGAGATGACCCGCCTTGCCATTGCAAAGCTTTTGGTAGAGCAGCCGAATCTTTTGCTCTTGGATGAGCCGACCAACCATCTGGATTTTCGTACCATTGCATGGCTGGAGACCTACATAAGCAATTATAAGGGGACCGTCATTGTTGTTTCACATGATCGGTTTTTCTTGGATCGATGCGTCAGCGAGATCTGGGATATGGAGCAGGGCTCTTTGCGGCGATATAGCGGAAATTATACCGCCTTCAAAGAACAAAAAGCCCTATGGCTCAAGGAGCAGGAGCGGCTTTATGAAAAGCAGGAGCAGACCGTAGCGAAGCTGACCGATTATATCGATCGCAATCTTGTGCGGGCCTCAACCTCTGCGATGGCGAAGAGCCGCCGAAAGCAGCTGGAGCGGATGGAGCGGATGGAAAAGCCCAAAACAGTTGTTCGCCGCTTGAATCTTAAATTTCCCGTTGATCGGGCAGGGGGAAATGATGTCTTAAATTGCAAGGATCTTACTGTTGAGGTGGGAGAGGGGCATCGCCTCTTCACCGATCTTTCCTTTCGGATGCAAAGGGGAGAAAAAATTGCCATTGTCGGCGATAACGGCACCGGCAAGACCACGCTTCTCAATACCCTTTTAGGGGAGTTTGCTCCGCTGGGCGGAATGATTCGATGGGGCGTAGGGGTAGAGCGGGGTGCTTTTCGGCAGGCCATCCATTTTGAGGATGAAAACCGCACCGTATTAGAAGAGTTTTCCGAATATTTTCCGGCGCGTACCTATCAGGAACTCCGCGAAGCGTTAGCAAGAGTCTCTTTTTTAGGAGAAGAGGTGGATCTTAAGGTCGGCACTTTGAGCGGCGGCGAGCGTGCCCGTTTTCAGCTTGCTGTATTGATGCTGCAGCGCAAAAACACCCTTCTTTTCGATGAGCCGACCAACCATCTGGATCTTCCTGCAAGGGAAGAGGTAGAGCGTGCCTTGGAAGAATTTTCGGGCAATTTATTGGTTGTCTCTCACGATCGCTATTTCCTCTCTCAAGTGCCAACCAAGATTTTGAAATTGGATCAAAACGGCCTTCATCTTTTGAAAACCATTGAGGAATATTGGCAAGAGGAAAAGGCCGAGGAGGCGGCACCGGCCAAGGAGAAAAAGGCCCCTTCCGGCAATTATAAGAGCAAGGAAGATCGGGCGAAAGAAGCTGCCCGCAGGCAGCAATTAAGTAAATTGGAGCGCCGCCTTGAAGAGATTGAAAAATCCCTATCCGAGCTGGAAGCCCGAATGAGTGCTGCAGAGGCGGATTATGAAGCGCTGCAGGAAATCTGTGCGCAGATGGAGCAGCTTCGTGCTGAGCAGGAGGAGCTGACAGAAGAGTGGCTTTTGCTTAGTGAATAATAAAAAGAGTTGTTCTTGGGGCTCCCTTCGTAAGGAAATAAGCGTCTTAAAATCTGAAAATATAGCGCAAAACTGCGTTGAAAATGCGCACCATCCGGCAGGATGCTTTGCATTTTATGCCTTGTTTTGCATCTAATTTTCAAAATTTAAAGATACGAAGTAGTTTTGAGACACAGATTTTTTGTTTAGGCGTAATGATAAAACGCCCGCAATGCTGACGCATTACGGG
>JAFSCX010000024.1 GCA_017436525.1 Clostridia bacterium
CCGGTCTCGAAGTTACCGCATTCGCATTCACGCTTATGGGTATCCTTCTCACCATCTACATGTGCCCAATCGCCGAATTCGCAAGTTACGCCTTCAGCCTGAACATCGTTGCAGACAGAGCAGTAAACCTTATGGGTAGTTGCAGAGTCGGGTGTCAGAGTAGAATTGCAAGCCTCTTCAGGATAAACAACCTCACAATGCTCAAGTGTGCAGACGAACTGATGTTTTCCATCGCCCACAGGCTCATACTCACCAACACATTCGTGATCATAAGCTACTACTACATCAGCAGTAGCGCCGGCGATCTCGATGGGAAGAATATCTTCGCCAACAAAGGTTTCTCCTTCGGTGGCTACTGCAGCAAACTGCAGAGTAGCAGGTCTATTGATCGCATTAAAGGTCAATTCAAGGATCGTGGTTTCAGCAGTGATGTTTGCATTATTTGCCAAAACAACTCTGATTTTGCCGGGTTCAACAACTTCAGCAAGAGTCAAGGGGCCATCAATCTTATCTTCCAAGTTCTCCTTGAGTGTCAAGGATTCATCATAGGTCAGAACAATTTTTGCACCGGCTACACCATAGGTGTCGGGGTTCAGCTTGATGGTTACTTTAATCTCTTCATTATAATTAACATTAGCAGCGTCAAGGATCAAAGCAGCATCGCTCAGCATTGCAGTCTTCTCGGTATAGTTATATGGGCAAACCTCGCAGGTATACTTGATCTCACCGCAGGTGCCTTTGCCGGCAGGGGTGATTTCAACGCCTTCATCGAAGGAGCAATCAACCATCTTGATATCACTACATACGCAGGTACCGAAATGCTTTGCCAGGCTATTTTCAGAACCGATTACATGCTCCCAGCCGGTGTATACACATTCGGCTTCTTTACTGTAATCGCAAACGGTGCACGCTTCGGTATGAACATCGCCATCAGCTATAGTATAATCAATATCGCAATCATCAGTAGAAAGGAGATTGCCGCATACGCACTTCGCTTCATGCTTATGAGCGCCTTCTACTTCCTTATAAGTATAGGAATCAACCGTACAATCAACAGTCTTATATACTGAACAATCCGAATCTGTGCATAAGAGTTTATGAGTGTCAGTACCGTCGTTATGCTCGATCTCACCGCCCTCAAAGTGATGGACAGTGGTAGAAATTACGGTAGTGTCCGCGGTGTAAACCTGATCAATGGTTACTTCATCTTCGCCAAGGAACCAATCATACTCCATGCGGCCCAATACTTCAGCGGCCTCTGCAAGCAGTTTGCCGTCAGCCTTGGTATAGAAGGTTGCTACAAGCTCATCAGCGCCCTCAGCCTGATTTCTGAATTCTACCTTATGGGTGGCATTATCTTCAGTGCCCTTCAATACATTATTCTCTGCATCGATGGTCCACCAGAGGTTGCCGCCGGAAACGGAGTTTGCAGCCCAAGCAGCCTCGCCGCCTACAGTATCGCCTGCCAAAGCAGCAGAGCCTGCGGTGGCAACTTTATCCAGCTTATCAGAGCAATATACCTTCTCGGTAGTAGTATTCGCACCGCCATTGAAGAGCACTACGCTTTGCTCGGAAGCACCGGTAGCGGTGTTGCCGGATACCAGCAAGCCATTTACGGTTACGATAGAGCTCTGTACATCGCCGATCAGGTTGGTCTGGGTTGCAGTGCCCATATTATTGAAGGTGTTGCCGAATACGCCGATATTGGTCATATTGACCTTGGTTTTATTACCGTCTGCCTCGGCAGTACCGATTACAAAACCTGCATATTGCGCATCTGCACGGGGGCTCTTGATGGTATTGCCGGAAATCAGGCAATCCTTCAGATTATAGATGGCGTCTTCCGAACCGGTACCGGCAGCACGTGCCTTACCGATCAACATGGAAGCATGGCCCATGTATACCGTTGCTTCTCCGTTCATATGCGTTGCAGTGGAACCGTCAATCTCACAATTGGTAACGGAACAGTTGGTTACATTAACCTCAGATTCTTCATTTTGAATTGCATAACGGCCCAGCAGGAAGGCAATGCACTCTTTACCTGCAGTAACCTTAATGGAGCAACCATTAAAATGAATGTTGATCAGATCTAAAGTGGTAGCAGAACCTTCGGTTGCCATGCCTGCATTGACATGGCCGACACCATAAAGAATCGCAGAGCCGTCTTCTATCGAACTTGCAATGGTATGGCAATTTTCAAAGGTCAGATTCTTAATGGACTTGATGACAGCTGCGGCGCCATAAGTATTATAGAAAAGACCGCGAGTGGTGATGGCAGCTTTGGTCTCGCCGTCTGCTGCAATACCCCAATTCTTAATCTTATAGCCTTGGCCATCGAAGGAAGCCTTGAAATCAGCAACACCGGCGAAGGTGGAGCCCTTCATATCGATATCGTTTAACATGTAAACAGTATCGTCGGCAGTCAGAGAATTCTTATGCTCTTCCAAGCCTTGGAAGTCTGCAGGCTCACGCAATACATATACGGGAGCATCGGGATAAAGATCCATCTCAGAAATGGAGGGAGCATTCACTTTTTCACTTGCATACTGGGTCTTGAAAGCATCCAGCTCATCCTTAGCGGTCTCATAATCTTCCTTAGTGGAAGCTTCGTTATTAAGTACCGCCTGCGCCTCATTCAGCTCGGTAGTAGCAGCGGCTACATAATAGTTCATCTTGCGGTCGGTGAAATATTTGATGGATTCAGCCAAAGCAGCCTTTGCTGCTTCTTTTGCAGCACTATCATCAAGGGTTACGACAACGGTAACATCTTGGTTGCTGTTGACAGTAACTACACTACCATCAATTTGGCCTACCCCTTCATCCTTGAGGGCATAAGAAGCAGCGCCGGTATAGGAAAGCGTTTTGGAATCGCCTACATTGACATAATAGGTTTCCTCAATTTCGCCATTAACCTCCAGCATAACCTTACGGGTTGCATTGGCAGCGGTGCCAGGCTCGATGCCATTCTCATTAGTCGTCCAATAGAAAGCGGGATCGCTCAAAGCTGCATTCACCTCACCGGCGGGCATCAAGGAACTGATATCCCCTTGGGTAATGGTCTTAATGCCGGCGATTGCAGTGGCTTTTGACGTATCTTCAACAGCACCTGCTGCACCACTATGATACTCACCGACGCCGGGAGTATAAGCATAAAGATTGCCAAACTCAGAATAACAATTTTCAGCAGTATCTTTTGTGCCTCGTGTAGTATTCAATTGCTTGATCCAGGCAATCCGATCAGAATCGGAAGTGATTCCTGCTGCAATACAGTTTTTGAAAACAAATTTAGTGGGGTTGCCGGTAGTAGTACCAACCATGACAGCCGCGGTAGTAGTTGCCTGCTCGGTATTAAATACTGAATCAAATACGCCTACATTATTGAAGGTATAGGTAGCTCCTGCTTCAGCGGAACCAACCAAACCGCCTGCAGCGGCAGTGTTTACATCGCAAGTGCTATCAACAACATAAATATCTTCAATGATATAGGATTTCGAACTATTGGAGCTACCAATCAAGAAACCGGCATTCTGAATGCAGAAAGCATTATCGGAGATCAGCATATCGGAATTGATAATCTTGATATTCTTAAAGGTCATGCTGTTGGTAGCGCCCCAGTCCTTAGAAACGATAAGACCCATCTGGTTCTGACCGGATACGGTTCTGGTCAGCGAACTGTCAACAATATTGATATTCTCAAATACCAAAGCCTTATTGGTAGCATCACCGGTGCCGCGATAACCGCCGACAAGCAGAGCACTACCATAGCTTGCTCCTACATGGCAATTTTTAAGAGTCAGGTTTCCGATATACGCACCTTGATATTCTTTGAAAATAGCGGTATATTGGGCAGTATGATTCACATTCCAATTGGAGATGGTATTACCATGTCCATTCAAGCTGAACAAGCCGCCGGAGGCAAAGCCGGTAAAGCTACTTGCAACGCTCTCACTCAAGTCAACATTACCGGTCAAATGAATGGTAACACCGGCTCTATTGAACTTGCTGTAGCTATCAACGACCTCCATCCAGTCGGTAGCATTGGCCACAGTATAGTTATTCAATGTAGGATAAAGATCGACATCCTTTACATTGGGGACATTAGGATAGGTATCCAAAAGCTGAGTCTTATAAGCAGCCAATGCAGCCTCAGCATCTTCATAGTCCTCTTTTTCGGACTCTGCAGCACCATAAACAACTTTAGCATCAGACAGTTCAGTAGCTGCATCTGCTACAAAGTAGCTGATGTTGCGATCATCAAAATACTTGATGGTCTCTTCCAGCTTAGCCTTTGCTTCTGCCTTAGCAGCATCATCACCAAGAGTTACGACAACCGCTACATCGTTGTTGCCGCCGAAGGTAACTTTGCCGGTGGCGGCATCTACAGAGCCTGCACTGCCATCCTTGATTGCAAAGGAAGTAGCACCCGTATAGGAAACGGTATAATCTGCATCAACATTGACATAATCGGTGTCTGCAATCTCGCCGTCAACATAAATGTCAACCTTGCGGGTTGCATTGGCAGCAGTGCCGAGTGCTACACCATCTGCTGTGGTGGTGTACCAATACAAGCTGTCGGCAGTTGCCGCTGCATTGGCGCCATAAGCCGCCTCACCGCTGGTCATGGCTGTTGCACCAACAACCGTGCTCAAGGTAGAACCGCCCTGATAATTAGCGGTAACTGCCTCATCGGTATAGGAATTCTCGAACGACACTCTTGATTGCGATTCGGTAGTTCCTGCAAGCATAGAGATACTTGTAACCGTTGTGGCGGTAGAACTGTAGTCATTATTCTGAAAAACCATACCATTCGCATTAAAAATACCA
>JAFSCX010000025.1 GCA_017436525.1 Clostridia bacterium
GTTCCTTCATCGGCATATCTGCAAAATCCACGAAGAAAAAGAATACGGCGGGAAGCAGAATCAGCAATGCCGACGTAACAAGGATAACCTTGCTCTGCATACGATACCTCTTAAAGTGAAGTTTGTTGGTGCAGACGTCTTCCCACGTGAGAAAGCCTATACCGCCGATCACAATAAGAAGCATAATGGTAACGTTAATAACCGAATTTCCAAGATATGAGGTGATGGATGCGAACTTCGCTCCTTCTGTTCCCATTACGTCAAAACCGGCATTGCAAAAAGCCGAGATAGAATGGAAGAAGGACATCCAAATGCCTTTTGCACCAAAGTCATAGATAAACGTCGGCATCATCACTAAGGCACCGATGAGTTCAAGCAGGAAGGTAACCTTCAGTACGAAGAAGGTAAGTCTGACAACACCGCCGACCTTGGGGGCTGAGATTGCTTCCTGCATGGTGCTTCGTTGCATCAAAGATATCTTTCGTCCCGAAAGAAGAGCAAAGGAAGCTGCAACCGTTATGACACCGAGACCCCCGATTTGGATCAATACCAAAATGACGCTTTGACCGAATGCTGACCAATAGGTGGCTGTGTCTTGAACTACCAGTCCCGTTACACATACTGCCGAGGTTGAGGTGAACAAGGCCTCGTTAAACGGTGTTACGATGCCGCCTTTAGTTGATATGGGGAGCATCAGCAATAATGCACCCGCAAGTATAACTCCGGCAAAGCCGAGTATTATGATTTGAAACGAGGTTAGCCCCCTCTTTTTATGTAATAGATCCGCCATAACGCTTCTCCTTATCTTTCTTTTGTCACCTTAATTATACTATTTTCCGTTTTAAGATGGTGTAAGGCGTTGTTCTTTAACATTAAGATTGCATAAAGAAAAAGGAGCCAACCGTAAGGCCTGCTCCAAGATGGATATACAGAATAAAACAACGTTTCAAGTTCTGCGGAAATAAGTATCATCAAAATCGGTGAAGTTTTTCTTGAATATCTTTGCAGATATTAAACTAACCGCAACCAAAACACCGAGAATCGCAAAACCTCTAAAATCTGCTGATATTTCTAAATTGACGCTCGTCATCCCTACGACAGTACTGAGAAACAAGGTAACCGTCGTTGCTAAAATCAAGCCCACCACACAAGGACGAATACCATCGAAAAACGCCTGAACGCCCTTGTGTTTAAGGAAATTTCGTATCACTTCAGCGATTGCGAAGGGTATAATAAACCTAATCTTATAAAACAGCGGCAGCGAGAAATTCTCCCTGTCGCTGCTATCGTTAAGCGTAAATTATATCGTTATTTACGATTTCTGTGGCTCTGCTATGGATGTTATTCATCCGAGCAACCCAATCCATTTGGTTATCCGCCTTGAGTTTTTCTGTCACGCCCTCACGCTCTGCCATTTGTTTTACGAGCCGAGAAAGCACATCCTCTGCCTGCTTGTCGATGTCTGCAAGGTGCCCGTACAGTTTGCCATTTGTCAGCAAATTAAGATATAGTACCTTGCGGTGTTGCTTAATATATCTCAGGTGTCGCTGTCCCCATAAGCCGATAGGCTGTCGCTCTTCTTCGGGAAGTTTCAAGCAAGGGATATAATAATCACCTTGAAGCTCATACCAAAGACCGTTCTTTTCATCATAGATAACCTTTTCCATAGTCACGCCCCCTTGTAGATAACTTTGAATTTCTTTTGCTTCGCATCAATGATTTTCAGCAGAACCTCGTCCACCGCATCGGTGTACTTGCCGTTAGAAATAAGGTTGTTCCGCATTTCGTTTAAGCAGTTCACAACTACCCGCCGTTCAAAATCATCGAGCGCTATGTAATACTTTTTATTTCGCATATCGGTCATTCCTTCAGCAAGTCTTGAAACGGGGTATCGGTTGCAACAAAAGTATCGTATGTAAAGTTTGCTCCCAAACGAAATCCCATCATAAAACTGTCGAGATTGGATTCGCCGTTTACCACACCCCACGCATTTACAAAGTCGAGAAATTTTTTCTTGTTCTCACCGGAAAGCGCTTCGGTCAGAAATTCCTCGTTTATCATCAGCACTTCCATTTGCTTCTGTACTGCTTTGTTCTGTTTGGTGCTTCGTGCTTGCGGATCAATGTTGCCGTAATAAAATTCTTCTATGAATTTACCCATATTGTTACCTCCTTTGATTTTCTACCATAATTGTACTCAAAGGCGGTTCAATAGTCGAATGTACCGCTATAAACAGAAAAAAGAGAGAAGTCGAAACTTCTCTCAATTCTCTTGCCCTTCGCAATGCTCAGCGTTCCTATAAAACATAACTGTCCTTAGTAACCCTGCTCATTCGGGTATAGCGTTTTTTAATTGTCGCGTCGGAATGAACGGACTTGAACCAACGGCCTTCGGTCTTATTCGCTCGACTTTTCGCTTCGGCGAAAAAGTCGGGCGAATAACTTGTCGCGACGCCGAAGCGCTGCCCTTTGGCAGGAGGAGCGAGGCGGTTAGCGGCTGCCGCAACACGAGAAATACCGAGCGAACAACGGCTCGCGAAGGATTTCTCAATGTTGCAAAGGCTTGTTGATCAACCCTTTCAATTATGCACCATTTCCAAAGAGCGGCAGAGCCCCTGACTCAACCGGAAAATCCTCATTCCCATTCTGTATTTTTTATTGCCTTTTCTTATTTCTTGGGTCGCTTGATCTTATTCAGCTTGGCGTTGAGCTTGAGCAGGTCCTCTTTGGTGAATTTCACATCCATCATGCCGCCCATCAGCGTAAAGAGGCGCAATACGGTAAAGCCGCCCATCATGCTCATCATTTCGGGCCCGATTTCAAAGCCCATGGCTTCCATCTTACCCTCCTTGCCTTTGCCGCCCATCATCTTGGCAGCAAGGCCCATAAAGAGCATCTTACCCTGCATGGTGGAGATGACATCGCTCATCTTATCATTCAAGGAGAGATAGCCTTCGGGTGCATCAATATCAAACCAATTCAAAATCGCACCTTTTTCCTTCAAGCGATATTCCTCATTGAAAGAGTCCACCTTACGGATCAAGCTCTCGTCCTGATATTCACCGGCTACAGCCACCAGCTTAGTCTCACCGCTATTGGGGACATCGAAATAGAAGAAATGATCTTCAGCCGCCTTTTTGCCCAAAGAAACACCATTGGCAAAAAGCTCGACCTCCGGCAGATTGGAGTAGACCGTAACTTTAGTGATCTCCTCTACACGGTCGATATACCGCTTGCCGCAGAGATGGACAAACGGATCATCCGAGAGCCATGCTTTATAAGCATAGAAAGAATCCTTTTTATATTTTCTGTCCATGGTGATCAGGCCCTTATGATTCTGGCCGTTTTCACCGCCCTCGTTGCGGGCATCGGCACCAAAGTCAAACATATTCCAAACATGGGTTGCCCACAGATATTTACGGGAGAAGAACTGCTTGATCAGCTCTTCATGATAATAGGCCTGATATTCCTCGGTATAATCGCCCTGCATGGGATTGGAGCTATGCCAATTCAGCGCTTCGCATCCATATTCGGAGCAGCCGATGGGAATGTGGGGATATTTTTTGTGGAATTCATCAAACCAAGGGCCATTCATATCGGTCTCGCCGCCGTACCAGCCGAAATAGTGGTTATAGGAGACAACATCGGGGATCTGCAGATAGGGATCATCCATCTTACACATGGAAACTGCGGCGATGGTGGTCTTTCTGGTGGGATCCATCTCATGGCAAAGATCATTGAGGATATGATGGTTTTCCAAAAGATCTTTATCGGAGCCGCCGATACCGATCTCATTGGAAAGCCCCCAGACGACAATACAGGGATGGTTATAATTCTGGCTGATCAGCTCTTTCATCTGGGAGATGGTATTTTCTCTTCCGGTGGGCATATGCTTGGAAATATAGGGGATTTCCGCCCAGATAACAAGGCCGTATTCATCGCAAAGATCATAGAAATATGGATCATGCTGATAGTGGGCTAAGCGGATGGTGGTGGCGCCCATTTCATAGATCAGCTCGATATCTTCTTTATGATGCTCGGGGAGCAGCGCATTGCCGATGCCCCAGCGATCCTGATGGCGGGAAACGCCGCGCAGGGGATATTCCTCCCCATTGAGGATAAAGCCGTTTTCGGGGTCGATTTCAAAGGTGCGGCAGCCGAAGCGGGTGCAGACGTTATCAATCACCTTGCCATCCTCCATCAGCTCTGCTTCGCAGCAATAGAGATAGGGATCGCGGCGGCCGTGCCAAAGATGGACATGGGGGATCATCAGCTCTGCCTCTGTATCGGCAGTTTCGGTCTCGGCGATGACATTCTCTTTCGCATCATAGATGGTATAGCGCACGGTCTGCCCCATCTTGCTGTTGGTCAGATAAGTCTCTACTCTCACCTTGGCATCAGCGCCCTCGATGGCGGGGGTAACCTTAATGCCGGGGGCGCCATAATAATCCAGATCGAAATGAGATTCGCTGACGCAGATGAGATTGACATCTCGATAAAGACCGCCGTAGAAGGTGAAATCCGCCATCTGGGGATAAACGGTCTCATTGGCGGCATTATCTACGCAAATCGCCAAAAGGCTCATGGGAGAGAGGGATTCGGTCAGATCTACCCGCCAAGTGGAATAACCCCCGTCGTGATGCGCCAGCTTCTTGCCATCCAGATAGACATCGGCCGAAGAATTGGCGCCGCGGATCTCCAGATAATAGCGATCTGCTTCGGGCAGATCCGCTTTATTGATCGAGCGCAGATAGACGCAGCTTCCGCGGAAATAATCATTGTCGCCGTCCTGCCCGTCGATGGCGTTCCAGGAATGGGGCAGATTCACCCAATTCCAATTTGCAGGGATGGCAGCGGGGATCTCAGTCTGATCCTTGCCAAAGGCCCATTTTCTGTTGAGATTGATAATTGTTCTCATGCTTTTCCTCCGAATTGTTTTTTCTGTTATACAAGGTTTTTCAAAAGGCTGCCCAAGAGGGCATCCTTTTGAAGCAAACAAAATTATTCTCTGCCTAAAGCGGTATTCATTTCGGTCAGAGTCTTCTTATCAAGGTTGTAGACAACGCCGAGGCCGATGAATTGCAGGACAGCGGAGAAGAGGTAGGTGCCTGCTACCAGATAACGCATCCGGACAGCCACTTCCCATACCTGATTGCCTTCATTCTCGCCCACATAGCCCAAAGCAACCATAATAACCAATACCAATGCGGGGCCAACGCCCTGCGCCAGCTTTCTGAAGAAGGAATGGAGAGAATAGACAGTACCCTCTTCGCGCTTGCCGGTCTTCCATTCATTATAGTCGATGGCATCGCCCATCATGGCCCAAGAGACGGTGGAATAGATGCCAAGGCCCAAAGAGAAGATCAACTGGCAAATGATATAGATGATCAAATCCAAGCCGGTATTTTCGGGGAAGGTAATAAAGAGGGCAAGGCCTGCGACAATGGAGCAGATGGAGCCGAAGGTAGCCAGCTCTTTTTTACCGAATTTCGCAACCATGTTGCGCGCCAGCGGAGTGAATACGACAATGGGAATCATGGCAAAGAGCTGCACAACACCGGAGATCTGCACATTCTTAAAATAAGATTGGAAGATGACCGTTACTGCGGTGGCCGCACCCTGCATACCGATGAACATCCCCATCGCAGCGATGGTTGCGCCGATGGCAGCACGATTCTTCATAAAGTTGCCGATGGCTTCAAAAACATTGAATTTAGGCTGCTCTTCATTGAGCGTAACATTCTGCTCTACGCGGATATCGGTATTGCGGATCATGAATTGGAAGCAGATAAAGCCCAGCGCACCCATGATCAGAGCGGCGATGAATACACGCTCACCGATCAGATTATTATCTCCATCGTAAATGATGAAGGGCAGAATAACCATAGGAAGCATATTGCCGAAGATGGAGCCTACAGACCGCCATGCAGAAAGAGAAGCTCTGTCCTTAACATCGTTGGAGATCAAAGAGAGCAAAGAACCATAGGGGACATTCGCCACCGTATAGAAGGCATCCCATACAACATAGCCGGCGATAAAGATAATCATCTTCGCCCAAACGGGAGCGGCAGGGAAGGGAAGGAAGCAGCAGGCGCCGCCTACAATCAAGCCGATGGAGCCTGCCCAGATATAAGTAAGGAACTTATTCCGCTTATAGGTGCGATTGTCCGCATCGATGATGGAGCCGATCAGAGGATCGTTGATGGCATCCCATACCTGCACAACGATCAGAAGAAGGGCATACCAAAGATCCATCCCCATGAACTGGGTCCAGAAGATCGACATGGTGCTCTTGAGCGCAAAGCTCATGTTACAGCCAAGATCGCCTGCGGCATAGGCTAAGCAATCCCGCATGCCGAATTTACGATGGCCGTTTTCGTCTAATACTACTTGCTTACTCATTTTAACATTTATCCTCCTGTTAAAAAATATTACGAGTAAATCCTACATTTAATTATAAAGTGTTTTGAACAATAAGGTGAGGAAAATTTTTAGTCGGTTTTGTAAAATATTTAGGCTCAAATGAAATAAATAATTGAAAACAAGGAAAAAATAGGCTATAATTTTCATATCTGATGGAAACTTTAGGTTTTTTTACACAATTTTGACAAAAGGAGGCTCCGCCCATGAACTATGATGGTGAGCTGCGTCTATTGATGGAGACCTTTCAAAAATGCAGAGTGGCCGTTTCCTTTTTGGGAGGCGGCAGCAGCTTCGAAGAGGCGGATCTTGATGATGGATTTCATCTTCTTTTCGGAGAAAAATTGCCTTTTCTGCAAGAGGATTTTTTGGAGACATTAGATGGGAAAAAAATCTATCGGCTTTCGGGGGATCTGCGCCTTTGCTTTATGTTTCTGCGGCTGCCGCGCAGCGAGCGAATTATGGTAATCGGCCCGTATCTTTCGGAGCCCATCGATCAGCGGACGGTCTTTGAAATTGCCGAAAAATATCATCTTCCGCCTCATCAGAATCCGCTGCTGATGAATTACTATAGCAAGCTTCCTTTTTTGCCGGCAGAGAGCCATCTTTTTACCATGCTTGATTGCTTTGCCGATCGCATTTTCGGCTCTGATTATACGGTTGAAGAGCTTAATGGACGTCTGCTGCGTTCGGCAGAATTCACTCCTGCTGATAAAAAGCCGAGAGGAGATGAGATTCTTTTGGCAATGAAGCAGATGGAGGAACGGTACGCCGCTGAAAATGAGCTGATCAACGCAGTCTCTCGCGGGCAGCTTCATAAGGCAACCTTGCTGATGAACAGCTTTCCTGCTTTGTCCTTTGAAAAACGGCTGGATGATCCTTTGCGCAATTTGAAAAACTATAGTATTATTATGAACACCCTGCTTCGTAAAGCGGCAGAGAAGGGAGGGGTTCATCCTATCCATCTGGATGAAATGTCCTCAACCTTTGCCCGCAGAATTGAGCAGCTGAAAAATGAGGGAGCGGTGCAGGAGCTGATGGGCGAGATGTTTCGCTCCTATTGCCTGCTGGTGCGTAAGCGCACCTTAAAAAAATATTCCGCCCCTGTGCAAAAGGCAATGCTGATGATCGATGCAGATCTTTCGGCAGAGCTTTCCCTTCGCTCCCTTGCATCGGCGCAAAATATCAATGCAGCGTATCTATCCGATCTCTTTAAGAGGGAAACGGGGCGGACCATTACGGCCTACGTCAATGGCGAGCGGATGCGCCATGCCGCTTATCTGCTGGAAACCACCAAGCTCCAGATTCAGACCATCGCTGCCCATTGCGGCATTTTAGATGTCCAATATTTCTCAAAACTCTTCAAAAAGCACTATAAAAAAAGCCCCAGAGAATGGCGTGATCAGTAGATTTACGAAAGTTTTTCGCAAGCGGGTATTTCTATTGATTTTTAATTTTCAAAATGGTATTCTATAGAAAAAGGAGGGGTTTCGATGTCTCTTATTAAAATTGATACCAAAAGAATCGTCAAAAAGATCAAGCCGATGCATGGCGGCGGCCAGCCTCCTCTGGGCGGAAAAGGTCTGATTGAGCATTTTCATTATATGACCGAAGCAGGAATCCCCTATTCCCGCCTTCACGATGTGGGCGGTGCTTTCGGCGGGGGGCGCTTTGTGGATATTCCCAATATTTTTCGCAATTTCGATGCAGATGAGAATGACCCCGCGAGCTATGATTTTACCTTTACCGATCATCTCATCAAGGCGCTGATCGATGTAGGGGTAGAGCCCTATTATCGCTTAGGGATTACCATTGAGAATCAGGCGGATATCAAGCCCTATTATACCTATCCCCCCAAGGATTATCAGAAATGGGCAAGAATCTGCGAACATATCATTATGCATTATACCGAAGGCTGGGCCGATGGATTTCATTATAAGATCACCTATTGGGAGATCTGGAATGAGCCGGAGGTGCAGCGGAAGATGATGTGGTGCGGCACCAATGAAGAGTATTATGAGCTTTATGATGTGGCGGCCAAGCACCTGAAGGCCCGCTTCCCCCATCTGAAGATCGGCGGCTATGCCAGCTGCGGCTTTTATGCCATTGCCCCGAAGGTGGATATCCTGCCGGAGACCAATCTGCCCGGCACGGTCCCGCCCACTGAGCATGAAGAAAATCTGATGCGCTTCTTCTATGGCTTTTTTGATTACATTAAGGAGCATAATAGCCCCATCGATTTCTTCTCCTGGCATACCTATACCAATGTCCGCCGTGCGAAGGTGATGGATGCGTGGCTCCACCGGACCCTTGCAGAGCTTGGCTATGAGGGCCTCGAGACCCATCTGAATGAATGGAATCCCTTTGCCAAAGAATTCGGCACGGCCCATCATAGCGCAGAGATTGCTGCCATGATTCTTGCCATGCAGGGAGGGTATGCAGATATCCTTTGCATCTACGATATGAGAATCACCAATGCTCCCTACTGCCCCCTCTTTGATATTAGGACCAATAAGCCCATCCACGGCTATTATGTTTTGGCAGCCTTCAATGCTCTCTACAAACTGGGTTCCCAAGTAGAACTCACCTGCGATACCGAAGATCTTTACGCAGTGGCCGCAACCAACGGTAAAAAGCACGCTTTGATGATCGCCAATGCAACAGGCGCAAAGCAGGAACTTTTGATCGAGGGCGTAGATCTCTCGGAGGCAAGATATCATATCATTGATCAGGAGCGGCTTTTATCTTGGTCGCCTGCAATTCATACTTTGCAAGAAAACGATGTTATACTGATTGAATGGGAAGATTAAAAATGGCAACCTTAAAGATTGATTTTGCCTTTACCGATGCCCTTCTATGAGCTCTATCATACCGCCGCAAGCCACTTAAAGGAGTGCTTCGTGGATTCCATCAAAGTAGGCGGATTTGCCCCTTGCACCCCCGAATATCTATGCTATGAGCCTAAAAATACGGGCTTAATCTTCCTAAAATGGAGGCGAGAGAAAAGGGAATTCACCGCAGGGAGTTTGTAAAAGGCTTCTTTGAATATAGGAAAGCCCATAACAGCCCCATGGATTTCTTCACCTGGCATTCTTTTTTCGATATCGAAAGTTTGGCAGAATTCTCAAAATTCTATGATACTCTTTTGAAAGAGTATGGTCTGGAGGGGATTGAGGCTCATCTCAATGAGTGGAATGGGCCCCATAAGCTGATTCAGCGCTGTAATTCCTATGCTTCCTCTCAAGCGGCTGCCACCATGCCGGCCATGCAGAATATCTCCGCCGATCTGCTCTGCTATTACGATGCTCCTTTCGGCGAGGCAACCAACGGGGAGAAAAAAGCCCTGATGATTGCCAATATTACCGGCAGGGATCACGAACTTCCCTAAATCTTGAGGGCGGCAAGGTTTATCTCATAAAACCGCATTAAAAGAAAAGAGCGGATTTTTATGATTTTTCATCGGTCTCTTTCGTTGACAGCCGCACGGTAAGGCTATATAATAAATAAAAAACGATATGAGGAGCCATGAAATGAACCATCAAGAAGAGCAAAGATTTTCCGAAAAATATAAGCAAGCCTATCTCGACGGCATTGAAAAGCTGATCGCCGATCGGCAGAAAGAAGCCGCCGTAAAGCGGGCGGAATATGCAGCCGAGATCTTTACCGATCAAGAGCGCTACCGCGCTTCCTTCAAGGAGATGCTGGGCTGGCCCTTGGTAGGATATACGCCCAATGGCTTGCCGAAGGTGAGCGCTGAGAAGCTTTCCGAGGAAGAGGGCTGCAGCCTTTATCGCATGTCCTTTGAGATTTTGGATGGGCTCACCCTTACAGGCCTCTTTTTCAAATCGAAAAGCCCCCAAAAGCAGCCCTTGGTCCTCCTTCAGCACGGCGGTGCCGGCACTCCCGAGCTGATCAGCGGCATCCACGGCAGTACTCATAATTACAACCATATGCTGGAACGGGTGCTCAAGCATGGTGTTCATATCTTTGCGCCTCAGCTGCTCCTTTGGGCCGAGGATTACGGCGCACCCTACGATCGCAAATCCATTGACGCCCGCCTCAAGCGCGTCGGCAGCTCCATCACCGCCATCGAGGTCTTTGGAATCATGCGAATCCTTGATTATTTTGAGCAGCAGGATTATGTGAAGAATTTCGGCATGGTAGGCCTCTCTTACGGCGGCTTTTATACCCTTTGCACCACCGCCGCAGATCTTCGCATCCGCGCTGCCATCTCCTGCTCCTGGTTTAACGGGCGGGATGCCCAGCCTTGGAGCGATTGGACCTGGCAAAATTCCGCCGAAAAATTCGACGATGCGGAAATCGCCTGCCTTTGCTACCCCCGCCCCCTCTATCTTGCCATGGGCGATCAGGATGAACTTTTCGATGCGAAGGTAAGCGAACAATCTTTTGCGCGAATCAAGGAACTTTGCAAATCTGCGGGAACGGATTGGGTCCAATATGAGACCTTTGCCGGCAAGCATGAATTTTTGCATACCGATGCTCCCATCGAGCAGCTGATTCAATTTTTGCATCAATAAAGGGGTATATCCATGGAAAAGAAAACCCTGCATATTATTCCCCACTCCCATTGGGATAGAGAATGGTATATGAGCTTTGAACAGCACCGTATGCGCTTGGTGGAGCTTTTTGATGCTCTGATCGAGACAATGGAGAACCATCCCGAATATAATTATTATCATATGGACGGCCAGTATGTGGTCATTGAGGATTATTTAGAGGTCCGCCCCTCCATGCGAGAGCGGCTGATGAAGCTGATTCGGGAGGATCGGATTCAGATTGGGCCTTGGTATGTCCTGCAAGATGAATATCTCACCTCCGGAGAAGCCAATGTCCGTAATATGCTCTATGGAATTCGCCTTTGCAAAGAGCTGGGAGCAGATCCTGTCATGACCGGCTATTTCCCCGATGCCTTCGGCAATATTTCCCAAGCGCCTCAAATTCTGCAGGGCTTTGGGATTGATAATGCCGTCTTCGGCCGAGGAATCGGTACCATTTTAGCCGATAATATGGTGGATAAAAAGGCCAAAGCCAAGCCTACCGAAATCATCTGGCGCGCGCCCGACGGCAGCGAAGTCATCGGCATCATGTTTGCCCGCTGGTATCATAACGCCATGGAGCTTTCCACCGAGAAGGAAAAGCTGAAAAAGCAGCTGGACAGCATCATCAAAAGCACCACTGAATGTGCCGCTACCCCTCATCTTTTAGGGATGAACGGCTGCGACCATCAGCCGGTGCAGAAGGATCTTCACGAAGCGCTGAAGGTGGCCCGCACCCTCTATGATCCTCAAGAGATTGAGATCAAGCAATCCAATTTCAAGGATCTTGTGGCCGGTATTCGCCCCTATAAAGAAGCGTTTCCTCTCATCGAAGGGGAAATCAACGGCCAGCGCACCAGCGGCAGTAACCCCTTGATCTGCACCGCTTCCACCCATATCCCCATTAAGCAGCTGAACCATCGGGGGCAGAATGCTTTGGAAAAGATCGCAGAGCCTCTCTCCACCATCGCCTTCCTTTCCGGATGCGATACCTATCGCGAGGATCAGCTTCTCTTTGCCTGGAAACTGCTGATGCAGAATCACCCTCATGATTCCATCTGCACCTGCTCCTGCGATGAAGTGGCCAAAGAGATGACCACCCGCTTCGATAAATCCTTCCACGCCGCCACCTTTATCAAGGACGAAGCGTTGGATGCCATGGTCCGCAATATTGATACCCGCGCACTTTCGGATATGAATATCACCGTCTTCCATACGGCTCCCGGTAAGACGATCGGGACTGTAAAAGCCATCGTGGATTATCCCGAGGAGAGCGGAATCGAGAGCCTCTCCGTCTATACAGAAAGCGGCGAGAAGGTGCCCTGCACTGTCAAAAAATCAGGGCGCACCTTTACCTACACCCTGCCCAAAGATGCATTCCGCAAGCCTCGCTATGTTGATCGGTTTGAAGTGGAGATGTGGGTCAAGGCCGAAGGAATCGGCTATACCACCTATCGGGTCTCCCCCGAGGCTGCTCCTCAGGAAAGCCTTGTTAAAATCATTGAAAACGGAGCGGAGAACGAAACCATTCGCCTGAAGATCGAGCCGAACGGCGCACTGACCATCACCGATCTGTCCACCGGCATTACCTATCGCAACAATAATATCTACGAAGATCTCGGCGATGCAGGCGAAAGCTATAATTTTAAGCCCGCTTTGGATGATTCCCCCATTACCACCGAAAAGGATACCGCCTTCATTACCCTCAAAAAGGCGACCCCCTATTCGGTAACCTATGATATTATCAATACTTTGGAGCTCCCCGCCGGAATGAGTGAAAAGAAGCGCTGCGGCGACTATCTTACCCATACCCTTACCACTCAAGTAACCCTCACAGCAGGGGTGCATCGCATCGATATTGAGACCACCTTGGATAACCAAGCGGAAAACCACCGCCTGCGCGCCCTCTTTATGCCAAAAATCTCTGCCGATCATGCTTTGGCAGAGGGGCAATTCGATGTGGTGGAGCGGGAGATTACTCCCTACCATACATGGCAGAACCCCTGCTATTGCCAGCGGATCCAGACCTTCTTCGGTCTGGAGGAAAAGGATCGCGGGCTTCTGATCTCCACGCGTGGCCTTAATGAATATGAAATCCTGCGAGATGGAGAAAACACCATGGCCCTTACCCTGCTGCGGTGCGTGGATCAAATGGGCGATTGGGGCTATTTCCCCACTCCCGCCGCCCAGTGCAAAGGAGAGCATACCCTTTCCTATTCCATTATCCCCTTTGGTACTGCGAATCGGGCCGAAGCCTTCCGCGAGGCCTATTCCTTCAATGGGGATAGCCTCTTTGCAAGATCTATCAAAAAGCAGGAGGGCTCCCTCCCCGCATCTTTTCTCACAGTGGCCGCTGAGGGAGAATTTCTTCCCTTCGCCGCCTTCAAAAAAGCGGAGAAGAGCGCGAGCGGTATTCTTCGTTTCTATAATGCCGATAAGAAAGAGCAAAAGCTGACCTTAAAGCTTGGTAAAAAAATAAAGAATCTCTACCTTACCAACCTCGCCGAGGAACGGCAGAAGCAGTTGGCAAATGAAACCGATACCGCCACCTATCTTGCCCCCGCCAAAAAGATCATCACCTTTGAAATCGAATTCTAATCTAAAAAAGGCTGTAAAAATCCCCCCTCGGATTTTTACAGCCCCTTTTTCTTTTTTGCATCAAAATATCATTATAAATTTTTATACTCTCTTCCTATGCAAAAGTATAATTATAAATTTTTATACTTATACGCAGAGGGTTTTGGTGATCATAATTTGGCTTTATAAAGCGGTTTTATAAAATATAAAAATTTATAATTATAAAAAAATAAAGCGGTGTAGTTTTACACCGCTTTATTGATTCGATCGTCTTTTAATCACCGAAGCCATTGGGGTTATTCTTCTGCCAATTCCAGAGATCGCGGCACATATCATCAAGATTCTTTTCTGCCACAAACCCGATCTCTTCCCGCGCTTTGGCAGGATCGGCATAAAGGGCTTCCACATCTCCGGGGCGGCGATCCACAATTTTATAATTGATCTTCACACCGCTTGCCTTCTCAAAAGCGTGGACCACATCTAAGACGCTATACCCCTCACCGGTGCCCAAATTATAAATAAATGCGCCGGTCTTTCCCTCTTGGGCCTCCAAGGCTTTCAGATGGCCTTTCGCCAGATCCACCACATGGATATAATCTCGCACGCCGGTGCCATCGTGGGTATTATAATCATCTCCATATACAGAGAGACACTCCCGCCGGCCGATAGCCACCTGAGAGATATAGGGGGTCAGATTATTGGGGATGCCCTGCGGATCTTCGCCGATCAGGCCGCTTTCATGGGCGCCAATGGGATTAAAATAACGAAGCAGCGTTACACACATGGTAGGATCCGCTTTTGCGATATCACTCAGCATAACCTCCTGCATCAACTTTGTCTGCCCATAAGGGTTGGTTGCGCTGGTGGGGAAATCCTCTTTTACGGGGACCACCTTACTGTCTCCGTATACCGTAGCGGAAGAAGAAAATACAAAGCGCTTTACGCCATGTTTCTTCATGGCTTTCAAAATATTCAGAGTGCCTACGATATTATTATTATAATACTCCCAAGGCTTCTCACAGCTCTCTCCCACCGCCTTCAAGCCTGCAAAATGAATGACTGCATCCACCTTTTCTGCCTCAAAGATACGATCCATTGCCGCAGCATCCAGCATATCGGCCTCATAGAATTTGAAATCCTTGCCGGTGATTGCGCGAACCCGCTCAAGGGCTTTGGGCTTACTATTATAATAATTATCAAATACTACCACTTCCTGACCGGCATTCAGCAGCTCCACGACTGTATGAGTACCGATATAACCGGCGCCGCCGGTAACCATTACCTTCATTCCTGATTCCTCCTTATATTCTTCAAAGATCACTCAGCTCAATTAAAAGCTGCGATAAACTGTTGTTGGATTCCTCTGCCTTCCATTCTGCCAGGGAGCCGCTTTCCATCTGCTCACGCAGAAGGGTGATTTCAAAGGCGGTCCCTTCGTTTTTGCGGCAATAGTGAATCGTTGCACCCTGCTCTTGCAGCAGCGCTTTTGCCAAAGGAAGGCTATAGCCCAATCCTTTGCTCCCCTTCTTATCGGGGGTTCGATAACCCCACTCAAAGAGGCGATCGGGCTCGGCGGCACCATCGCCGCTATCCCAGACCGTGATAATCACATGTTCCTTTGTGGCATGAAGGCTGACCTGAATATCTTCGCCTCCGAAGCGATAAGCATTGGATAGGAGCATGCTCAAGACCGTCTCCATATCCTCCGGCATCATACGGCCGTAGAGCTCCTTCAAATGAGGCGCCGGCACAACCGGCCGCTCTGCCACACGATTAAATTGCTCCAAATAATTATCGAGAAATTCCCCCACATTTACAGGGACCCGATATTCATACCTTCCTTCTCGATCCAGCAGCTGATATAGATGGTTTGCCATCCGCAAAATCTTTCGAACACCGATACCGATACGCTTTCCTTCGCCGCTTTCCAGCCCTAAGGTCTGGGCGCTTCCGTAAAGCTCATTCAAATAAGAAAGCAAGCGATCATGGGAATTACGCAACACTCGGGCAACTTCCTGCTGCCCGATAGATGCCGCCTGCTGCTGAGGATGCAGTGCAAGATAAGAGGCGCCCTCATAGACGCAAGGAACCAGCATTACCACAATCGATCCTTCTTCATAAGAAACGGGGATTGTGGCGCCCTGCCCCTTTTTCATGCAAGCCTCCGCCTTGGGGCTCAGCTCCTTAAAAAAGGCGGTCTTTTCTCCGATGCCGAGCATCTCATATGCCGGATTTTCAAAAACAATCTGCATGTTCTCATCCACCACTGCAACGGGGCAGATCGCATCTTGATAGATTGCCGCAAAATGATCTCGCTTCTGCATTGGAAAACCTCCTTTCTCTATCAAATCATTATATAATATGATTTCCGGTTTGTAAAGAAAATTTCTTTTGATTTTTGGGGCGGTAATTTTTTTTATTTTTTTGTAAAAAAAGACTTGCAAAATAAATTCACTTTACTATAATGGGGGTAGAAAAAACTTTTTTCATATTACAGGGAGGATCGACCCATGTGATAAAAGGCTTTTTGGGCAAAAGGGGATCTGCTGCCGCGCTATGAAGAGAGTGCCATCAAGCGGTAGGCAGAGGAGATGCATTTTCCGAAAGAAAATGCGGGGCACGATAAAACCTTGAACCATGAAAGTACTAAAATTTATATTGGATCATATGAAAGGGAAAAAGCTGCTGTATCTTTTTCTCCTAATTGCCGTTGCCGGTATAGGAGTCATGCTGCTTTTTCCCACTGTTTTTATCGGGAACCTGATTGATCAGGTCCTCTATAAAGAGGGGAACATCACTTGGGTAGAGCGCGCCCTGCGCATCACCGCGGAGACAAGCACTGCCCAAATGCTGATCCGCTATGTGGCAGCCATTCTCGGCGTCAGCCTCACCTTCACCGCCATCCGCTTTTTTGCGCGCTACGGAATGCACCTGATTGCCACCAAAACGGCCCTGCGGATTCGCCTCACCCTTTATGAAAAGCTGCAAACCCTCTCCTCCGGCTTCTATGCCTCCACCCCTTCCGGAGAATTGATTGCCAATCTGACTTCCGATATCAGCTATATTGATGAATTTATCAAAAATCATGCCTATGATTGGGTTAAGAATGTATCCATGCTGATCTCCACCTTGGTTCTGCTTTTCTATTATCACGCAGAGCTGACATGGATCCTCACCGCCTTTTTGCCGGTTTTTGCAGCCTTGAGCTTTATCATCTTCCGCTATACCCGTGCGCTGCATCAGCGGCTTCGGGATCACTTCAGCGTCATGAATACCTTTGTCAATGAAAATCTGGGTGCCTATCGGGTGGTAAAGGCTTTTGCGCGGGAAGATCATGAAAACAAGCGCCTGCGGGATACCAGCCAAGAATATCTCAACATTGCAGTAGATAATACCAAGCGGCGCCTGAATCTTTCTACTCCCTTGCATTTGGTCAGCCGTCTGATGAGTATCTTCGGTCTTTGCGTGGCGGCCATTTATGTCATCCGCGGTGATATGACCATCGGCACTCTTACCATCTTCAATTCCTTTGTTTTTACATTGCAGGAGCCGGTCCGCGCCATCACCACCTTGGTCAGCACAACCCAGCAGATGATGGTATCCGCCCGCAAAATCTACGATCTTTATGAGACAGAGCCGGAAGTGGAAAACACCCATCGGATCATCGGCAAAAACAGCCGCATCCATACCATTGAATTCCGCAATGTTTCCCTCACCCTTTCCGGCCACCGGATTCTCAAAAATATCAACCTCACCATCCGCCGCGGGCAAACCCTTGCCATTATGGGCCCCACCGGTGCAGGAAAGACCATCCTGATTTCCCTGCTGATCCGCCTTTATGATCCCACCGAAGGAGCGATCTATATCAACGGCGTCGATATCAAAGAGATGGACCTGCAGCAGCTGCGAAAAGAAATGGCAATTGCCACGCAGGATGTCTTTCTCTTCTCCGATACCATCGATAGTAATATTGCTTATTCCAATCCGGAAATGGATGAAGATACCGTCCATGATGTGGCCGAATCTGCGCAGGCAGCCTCCTTTATTGAAAAGCTCTCCGATGGTTACGATACCGTCATCGGCGAGCAGGGCATCGGCCTCTCGGGCGGCCAGCGCCAGCGCATTGCTCTGGCCCGCGCCATGGCCAAGGATTCCTCGGTTATTATCCTTGACGATACCACCTCTGCCGTGGATATGGAAACCGAAGCCAATATCCTCCACGAACTGCGGAAGATTACCAATAAAACCAAGATCATCGTTGCCCAGAGAATCACCTCTGCTACCGACGCCGATGAGATCATCATCCTTCAAGAAGGCGCCATTGCAGAGCGGGGCACCCATGAGCAACTTCTGGAAAACGACGGTTATTATGCGGAAATCTACCGCATCAGCTGCCGGAATGAGGAGGTGGAAATCCATGGCTAAGAGAAACACCTATAATGTAGATGAATCCTTAGAAACCCCTTTTAATATTAAAAACCTGCTGCGATGCAAGCCTTATGTATTTCATAATATTAAGCCGCTGATCGGGGGCTTGATCTTCAGTATTCTTGCCACGCTTTTTGGGCTCTTAGGCCCTTATTATACCCAAATGATCATCGATCGCTTTATCCCCGATAAAAATATCAAAGCGGTCATCATCATCGCGCTTCTTTATTTTGCCACCTCCTGCCTTGCAGAACTTTGCGCCTATTTTCAGACCTGGCTCACCGCCAAGGCAGGCCATCGGATCATTCATGAGATTCGGGTCGATATCTTCTCCCATATCCAAAAGCTTTCCTTCAACTATTTCGACAGCCGCCCCAGAGGAAAAATCTTGGTGCGGGTGGTCCATTATGTCAATAATGTGGCCGACTTTCTATCCAATGGCCTGATCAATATCGTGGTGCAGGCCCTCTCTTTGGTCTTCATTCTCTTCTTTATGCTCTCCCTCTCCCCCAAGCTCACCCTTTGTGTGTTGGCAGGTCTGCCCTTAGTAATCCTCTATTTGGTATTGATTAAAGGGCGGCAAAGAAGAGCCAATACCGATTGGAGCGCCAAAAACTCCAATGTAACCGCCTATATCAGCGAATCCATCAACGGCATGCAGATCACCCAAGCCTTCAACCGCGAGAAGATCAATCGAGGAATCTTCAAAAACCTTTTGAAGAAGCTGAGAAAAGCGCGGATGAGAGTGGCAACCTTTAATCTTTTGATGCCGCCGATCATTGAGAATATTACACGTATGGTTACCTGCTTCCTTTATATAATGGCAATCCTCTTCTTTACCAAAGAGCAATATTCCGCAGGTGTCATCATCGCTATGGCTTCTTATGGTTCCCGCTTCTGGGGCCCCATTCAATCCATTGCCAATATTTATAACAGCCTGATCAATGCCGGCTCCTATCTGGAGCGAATCTTCGATACCATGGACGAGAAGATTGATATTAAAGATGAGCCCGACGCCAAAGATCTGCCTGCCATTACCGGAAAGGTGGATTATGAAGATGTTACCTTTGGTTATGAAGAAGGGATTCCTATCTTAGAGCATATCAATCTTCACGCAGCACCGGGAGAAAGTACTGCTTTGGTGGGCCCCACCGGCGCAGGAAAGAGCACCATTGTCAATATCCTTTGCCGCTTCTATGATATCCAAGAAGGCAAGATTCTGCTGGATGGGCATGATATCCGCCATGCCACCTTAAAGTCCTTGCGTTCCCAGATGGGGATCATGCTGCAGGATAGCTTCATCTTCTCCGGTACCATTCGGGATAATATCCGCTATGGTAAGCTGGATGCCACCGATGAAGAGATCGAGCAAGCGGCCAAAACCGTCTGCGCCCATGATTTTATTATGGAGACAGAAAACGGCTACGATACCATTGTCAACGAAAAAGGCTCCAATCTCTCCGGCGGTCAGCGGCAGCTCATCTGCTTTGCCCGCACCGTCCTTTCCAATCCCGCTATTTTAATCTTGGACGAGGCCACCTCCTCCATTGATCCGGAAACAGAGCAATTGGTGCAGCAAGGCATTGCCAATCTGCTGAAAGGGCGCACCTCCTTTATCATCGCCCACCGCCTTTCCACCATCGCAAACTGCGATCGGATCCTTTATATTGCCGATAAGGGAATTCAGGAAAGCGGCACCCATCAGGAATTGATGGAAAAGAAGGGGCTTTATTATCAATTACAAACCGCTCAAATGGAGGAACACCAAAAACAGTAAGCCAAAGGTCTTCCGTATCATTGACACGGAAGACCTTTTCTATTATAATTATATTCATAAATCATAAAAAAAGGAGAATGAACATGAGAGAACTCGGAATGTGCATCGGATCATTTGAAAACGAAGAAAAGCAAAGAGAGATTACCTCTTTAATCAAGCAGGCAGGCTTTAACGCTTGCTTTACCGGCTATGAAAGAGATGATGCCGCCGCACGGATGGCCTGCGAGGTGGCGCAAAAAACAGGGCTTCGGATTGATAGCATCCATGCCCCTTTTGATGGAATCAATCATATGTGGCTTCCCGGCGAAGAGGGGGATGAGATCCTCTCCCGCCTGATCAAGTCCATTGATGTCTGCGCCGATTACGGAATTGATCAGGCTGTCGTTCATTTAAGCTCCGGTTGGAATTCTCCTCAAGTGAATGATCTTGGAACTGCCCGCTATGATCAATTGGTAAACCACGCAATTAAAAAAGGCGTTAAGGTGGCCTTTGAAAATCTTCGCAAGCTTGCCAATGTTGCTTATGCAATGGAGCGATACTCCAACAATAGCGAAGTAGGCTTCTGCTGGGATAGCGGCCATGAGCTTTGCTATACCAAGCAGGTGGAATTCCTGCCGATTTTCGGAGATCGGCTCTGCTGCGTGCATCTCCATGATAATCTCGGCATCCTTTCCGGCGATCAGCATATGCTCCCCTTCGATGGGAAAAGAGATTGGCAAAGAGCCGCCACTCTTCTGAAATCCACCGGCTATCAGGGCCCCATCATGCTGGAGAACGGCCATGATCCGCGTTTCTACAGCGACTTAAGCTATGAGCAATTCTTAGAGCGTGCTTATAATTCCGCTGTTAAAATCCGTCAATTAATGGGAGAATAAAATGAGAAAACTTGGTATTTGCACAGCAACCCTGAAAAAAGGCGACATCAATGATTTTTTCAGCATTATCAAAAACATAGGGTTTGAGGCATGCTTTACCGAAGCCTTTGAAAGCGAAATAAAAGCCGCCATAAAAGCAGGAATTGAAATTGATAACACCCATTCCCCTTTTGATGGAATCAATAATATGTGGGTGGAAGGAGAGCCGGGTGAAACCATGCTCCGCCGCTTGAAAGATTCTATTGATCTTTGCGCCGCCTATGATATTAAAAAGACCGTTATCCATCTTAGTTCCGGCTATCATCCGCCCCGCATGAATGATTTAGGCTTTGCCCGCTATGATGCTTTGGTGGAGCACGCTATCAAAAAAGGAGTTACTCTGGCTTTTGAAAATCAGCGGTTGCTTGCCAATATCGCCTATGTATTTGAGCAATATAAGGATGTGCCTGAAGTGGCCTTCTGCTGGGACACCGGCCATGAAATCTGCGCCGCAGGAGGCAGAGAATATATGCCTCTTTTCGGCCATCGCTTAGCATGTGTCCACTTGGAGGATAACCATGGAAGCGAAGGCCCCCATCCCGATCAGCACATTCTGCCCTTTGATGGCATTGTTGATTGGAAAAAGGCAGCTCAGCGAATTAAGAACTCTCCTTATAATGGGCCTGTTATATTAGAGTGCTATAACCATCCGGGAAGCATTACCAATTATTTTGGTTATGATCATCTTTCCGATGAAGCCTTTTATGAGCGCGCCTATGATGCCGCCGCAAGGATTCGGGATTTGATTGAAAAAGCATAAAAGAAGCTGTAAAAAATCTCATGATTTTTTACAGCTCTTTTTCTATTTGGCTTTTTTGCTTTTTATTACATTCAAAACCACATAAATTCCGATCAAAACCGCAACCGTTGCGCCAAGATAAAGATACATGGAAGAAAGCGCTACCGGCTCGTCCATAAAATAGACATTGCAATCCACAACATCCCGCATGGCATCCACCACTTCTTTCGGAAAATGCTGAGCCTCCATCTCTGCAAAGCATCCTTGCAGGCAATGATTACGCACCAACGAGGTGCCATGTGTTCCGGGCAAAATGGAGAGTACCTTCTGAAGCCCTTCGGAGAATTGAGAGATGGGCATATAAGCACCGCAGATAAAACCATAGCAGGAGCTGACGATAGAACCCACTGCCGAGATCTGCCCTTGGGTAGAAAGGAAGAAATTAATAACACTGGAGAGGGCGGTTCCAAACATGGTCAGCAATAAAATATCGCCGAATAATAATGCCACATCCTTCCCGCTCATATAGAAACCCACCTTTCCCGTATAAAGGAGACAGATTCCTGCAGCAATAAAGCAGATAATCAAGGTGGAAATCAAGGTTGCTATATAATAGCCAATGGCCATAGTTGAAGCTCTTACAGGGGAGATCGAAAAATCCCTTAAACTGCCGTTTGCCTTATCCTGCACCATCAGCATATTAGAGCAGAAGGCCACCGTAATGCATGAGACGGCCAGAATGGAAGAGATCAGCTGACCGCCCACACATCCGTTGATCAGTTCCTCCGCCATAGAAAGGCCTTGAGGTAAACCTGCCAAAAAACTATCCCGATATACCTTTGCCAAAAAGGTTGCATACAGCACCAAGAGAATCATCGGGGTAATGAGAGCGGTAAAAAACATTCCCTTATCTCTAAAAAAGAGTTTTATATTCCGTTTGATCAGCGCAAAAAGTGTGGTCATTCCTCCTGACCCCCTTCCAATTTTTTGCCGGTAGCCGCCAAAAAGACATCATCCATCTTCCCTTTAGTCAACTCATAATCTTCAAATATTTCGGGGTGTTGCAAAATCAGCTGAGTTGCAGCAGCAGTATGAGGTACTTGAATCCGATAACCATTCCGAATGGTCTCATAAGGCACCTCTAAAGTCTTCACATCCTCTTCCTTTGCTCCATACAAAGTGAGAAAATCGCCGGCATAGGTATTTTTTAATTCCAAGGGCGTTCCCTCCGCAATTAAACGGCCCCCATCAATAATCACCACATAGTCAGCATCTGCCGCTTCCTCCATATAATGAGTGGTAAGGAGCACTGTCATCCCCTCTTCTTTACGAATCTTTTCAATCACATTCCAAAGAAGCTTACGGGTTTGAGGATCGAGGCCTGTAGTAGGCTCATCTAAAATCAAAATTTTCGGATGGTGCAAAAGCGCTCGTGCAATATCGATCTTTCTTCTTTGCCCGCCGGAAAGCTTCCCTACAGGGCGTTTTAAGAGATCCTGAAAATCTAAAAGAGAGGCAAGCTCCGAAAGCCGCTCCTTAAATTCTTTTCCGCTAATGCCGTAAAGAGCGGCTCTGCTTTGAAGATTATCATAGACACTCAGCGCTTGATCCAAAACCGATTTTTGAAAGACCACCCCCAGCTTCCCTTTGGTATCGGCAGGATTCTTTTCTAAAGGGATCCCATCAATCAAAACAGACCCTGTATCTTTGGAAAGTTGGCCACAAATAATATTGATCGTTGTGGATTTTCCTGCTCCGTTGATTCCCAAAAATGCAAAAAGCTCCCCTTCCCGCACCTGAAAACTCAAATCGTGTACTGCCTTTATTTCCCCAAAAGATTTGCTTAAATTCTCAATTTTAATCATGTTGTGTCTCCTTAATGATTGCCCAAAAGATCTCTCCCAGCATCCGATCCGCATCCTCTATCGTAAAAATTCGATTTTTGCCCAAAAAAGTTATGGCAAGGCCATATGTATAAACTGAAATATGATTATAAAGAGCTCTGGCCGCCTCCAATGAAAGATGATGATTCTCCTGAAGAACTGTCAAAATTTGAGGAGCGTTTTCATCATTGGCAGGCATAAACCGCTTTTCTACTACCGATTGATCCTGCATAAATAAAAATTGGAAATAATGAGGCTCTTCCATAGCAAAACGAATAAATTGCAGTCCGGCCCCCTTAAAGGGAATCGGACCTTTTAATCCTTCTTTTATATAGTCGCCATAAAGATTATTGATATAGCCATGCAGCTCATCCAAAAGCTGATCCATATTCTCATAGCAAGAAAAAATAGGCTGAGTTGTGCAACCGAGTTTTTTCGCAAGAGCTCTTGCTGTAAGAACCTCAATTCCCTCTTCGCGCACCAATTCTGCTGCCGTTTTTATAATTTGTTCTTTGGTATATCTGCTTTTAGGTGGCATAGAAAAACCTCCAAAAATAAAATAACAATCGTTATATAACGATTGTTATTTTATCATATCCTTCTATTTTTGTCAACCTGAAAGTTTCTTTATCAGCCTGCTATTTTTCGCTCTAAGCGAATCCGCTCAGTCAGCATTGAGATAAATTCACCGTTGGTCGGTTTCCCTTTGGAGCTTTTGACAGTGAAGCCGAAAATCTCATTCAAGACATCAATGTCCCCACGGCCCCAAGCCACCTCGATAGCATGGCGGATGGCTCGCTCCACGCGCGAGGCCGTGGTATTGTTATTTTTTGCTACAGTAGGGTATAGATCCTTGGTGATGGACTTGAGCATTTCCCGATTCTTTAAGGAAAGGAGAATAGAATCTCGAATGTAATCATAGCCACGAATATGTGCAGGCACTCCCACTTCATGCATCACCCCTGCCACATACCGCTCCAATTCAAAGCGCCCATCATCCGGAAGCGCCTCATTGCCCGCCTTTTTCTTATCTATAATGGCGATAAAACGATCGCGAATGAATTGGTAATCCAGCGGCGGCAGAATGAATAAATCTCCTCCCGCCTCCATGACCTGCTGCGCCATGCGGTCATTCGGCACCTGAGAGAGGACGGCAAAAACCGTATTCTTCCGATAGCCAATCTCTTTTAGGCTCTCTATAATGTCCACGCTGCTGCGCCCCGGAAGAAAGCTGTCCATCATTACCACATTCGGCTGCAGCTCTGTAATCACCCGCACCGCATCCAGTCCGCTGGGGCATACCCCCAGCACCTCCATTCCAAGTTCTGTGAAGCGATCCCGATTATAGCGGGCAGCCTCTTCATCGGATTGTAATAATACCAGTGTCATCTTTTCAAAGGTCTCGTTCATCATTTATCTTCCTCCTTATGCGGCTTTTTGCCAAATTCACCCAAATGATACCAATTTTATCAGGAGATGTCTGTCGAATGGCGTCTAATGCACCAAAAAAAACAAAAAAATTTTGAAATGCCGACAATTTTAACGGGAAATAATCGGAAGCAGCAATCATTGGGTTTCTAATATTGATCAACGAGCCTTTCTTCACCTCCTTGTTTTGAACACTTTATGTGCTCATTATACCGCTTATTTTACCTTTTGTCAATAGAATTCGCACATTTTGTGTATGTTCTCCTTGACAGATGAACACATATTGTGTATAATAGAAGAAAAAAGGGGGGATTTTATGCAAAAATTTTCCATGCGCTTAAAGGAGCTTCGGGTTCGTCATCAGCTTTCTCAGCAAAAGCTTTCTGATATTATCGGAGTATCCAAAAGCAGTATCAATATGTATGAACGAGGCGAGCGGGAGCCGGGTCTTGATACCATTGCCGCCTTTGCCGATTATTTCAAAGTGGATATGAATTATCTTTTGGGAGAATCGGATTCATTCTCTCAAAAGGAATGGAGCCATTCCCTATTGCCTACCGAGCGAAAAAGAATTCCTATTTTAGGGGAAATTGCCTGCGGTCAGCCGATCTTTGCTGAAGAAGGGCAGGCATGCTTTGTGGAGATGGGCGGCGCGATTCATGCTGATTTCTGCCTGCGCGCCAAAGGAGATAGTATGATCGGGGCGCGGATCATGGATGGAGATTTGGTTTTTATCCATCAGCAGCCTTCTGTAGAAAATGGTGAAATCGCCGCAGTCATCATCGATGATACTGCCACCCTCAAGCGGGTGTATTATTATCCCCAAGAGCAAAAACTGGCCCTTAATGCAGAAAACCCCCAATATCCACCACTGATCTATGTAGGAGAAGAATTGGATCACATTAAAATTTTAGGAAAAGCCATCGCTTTTCAAAGCGAGCTATAATAAAGGAGAAAAAAGATGAATAAAGCAGAGCAAGCAAAAAATTATTTTTTAGAGGGATATAACTGCTGCCAGGCAGTGGTGCTCCCCTTTTGCGAAGAACTTGGAATCGATAAGGAGACTGCCTTGATCTTCGCTTCTGGATTTGGCGGCGGCATGGGCGGACTGCAGGAGATCTGCGGGGCGGTCAGCGGCATGACCATGGTTGCAAATCTCAAGAGCGGCTATACCGATCCCAAAGCAAATGAAGAAAAGCAGGCCCACTATAAAAGAATTCGTGAATTGGCGGAAGCCTTTGAGCAAAAGCGTAGTTCCATCATCTGCCGCACCTTAAAGAGCGGTAAAGATCGCGCCTTCTGCGCCGAACTTGTCTATGATGCAGCAGCTATTTTAGAAAAAGAATTTTAAGTATCAGAAAAATCAAGAGTTGCGAATTTCGAAAATGTTTCGTAGCCGCGGCTCTTGACTTTTATTTTGCGCAAATTTATAATCAAAGCAACAAAACAAAAGGAGAATAATTATGGCAAACGCTGTTGTTCATTTCGATCAAGCCACCGGCCCCGTCAAGCCAATGCACGCTACCAATAACGGCCCTGCTTTTTATATTGGTAAGATGAAGGAAACCGGTGCTTCCGGCAATTTAGAACTTTTCAAAAACGCCGGAATTCCTTATGCCCGCACCCATGACGCATCCTACTATTATATCTATGGCTCGGAGCATACGGTTGATATTGCTGCGATCTTTCCTCATTTTGATGCTGATGAAAATGATCCTGCAAACTATGATTTTGCCTGCACCGACCATTATTTAGAATGCTGCATGATGGCAGGCTGCAAGCCCTTCTATCGCTTGGGCCATCGCATTGAGCATGAGGTTAAAAAATACGGCACTCTGCCCCCAAAGGATTTCCATAAATGGGCACGCATCTGCGAGCACATCATCCTCCATTACAATGAAGGATGGGCTAATGGTTTCCACTATGATCTTGAATATTGGGAAATCTGGAATGAGCCGGATCTGGACCCCGATGATTCCGCCAATAAGCGCTGCTGGGGCGGCACCCGCAAAGAATTCTTCGAATTTTATCATATTGCCGCCACCTACTTAAAAGAACGCTTTCCCCATCTGAAGATCGGCGGTCCCGCCATTGCCGGTGATATGGTTTGGGCAGAAGAATTTTTAGCTCAGCTGAAAGCACCCCTTGATTTCTTCTCCTGGCATCGCTATGCCTGCCTGATTGAAAAGATGACCACTCGTGTTCAAGAAGTTCGCAATCTTCTGGATAAATACGGCTTTGAAAAAACCGAGAGTATCCTAAATGAATGGAACTATGTATTGGCCTGGCATGGAGATGAAATGACCTATAGCCATAAAGCCCATCACTCCATCAAAGGTGCCGCATTTACCCTCTCCGCCATGGCTGCTTGCCAGAATGAGCCTTTGGATATGCTGATGTATTATGATGCGCGACCCACATTCTCTTGGAATGGAATGTTTGATGTTTATCGGAATGATATTCCCCTCAAAGGATATTATCCATTCCCTATGTTTAATGAGCTTTATAAATTAGGGGAGGCGGTTCAAGTAAAGGGGGATGAAAACATCTATCTTGCCGCCGCTAAAAAGGATGATGAAGCTGCAGTGGTACTGACTCATTACAACAATGACGACGAAACCGCCCCCAAGGCTCTTACCTTAAACCTCTTATCTTTCGGTGGAGAAATGGGAACAGTTGCAGAGGTTTACCTCTTAGATGAAACCCACGATATGGAGAAAGTCCATACTTTCACCTATTTCGGCGATCAATTCATTTGGGAAACCGAAATCCCCAACAATACTTGCTACCTTATTAAGCTGAAAAAGAAATAATGAAAAGGGGCTGTAAAAAATCTCATCGAGATTTTTTTACAGCCCCTTTTTTAAGGCCCTAATGCACAAAATTTTAATATTGCAAATTTTGCCGAAAGCACCGCATAGGATCATTTGATCATAATTTTATTTCTTTCTCCGCTATTACCTTTTCTTTATCATTGCAGATCACCGTTGCGTGTCTGCCATCCAGAATAACCCCCATGCCTGCATTTTGGAAAGGCCCCACCAAAATGGGGCAGGGCTTCCCAAAAGCATCCCGCTCCCTACCGGGCAGATCAATAGCAAATTCATGGGTATGGCCGCAAAGCATCAGTTGCGGATTCATCTCCTTCCCCTATATTCGCTCTTAATAACAGCCGCCATCTCCTCAGGACTTTCCTTGCAGCCTCCCGCCAACCACATTTTAATAATGGCATTCAGCCCATTTCTAAAAAACTCAACATGGTATTTAATCGCCACATTATCAAGTTCCTGCTCGGCTCGCTTCGGATCATAATAAGAAACTAAATGCTGATCCTCATAGCAAAGCTTAAAATAAGTTTTATAAAAGATGGGGTTTTCCTTAATATGCCGAAACATAATCAAAGCGCCGCTCTCTTCATTAAAATAATCATAATCAGCAAAAAGATCCGAGAATTCATGCTCCAGCTTTTCCCGCGTCTTATCCGCAAGATCATAAATATCTAAGAAATTCGCATAAAAGGTGCTTCGATTCAATTCCGCTTTTTTAATTAAATCTGAGACTGTAATTTCCTTCAATTCTTTCTCTTGTAAGAGCATAATAAATGCTTTCTCGATCTTTTCTTGAGATTCTCTGCGCCTTTTATTGTTCTTCGTATTCATCTTTGCCTCTCATTATTCCAACACTCGTCTTGTTTTTGATGATTGTTTTTCATTTGCAAAACCATTATACTAAAGTCGCAATAAAAAAACAAGTGTTGGTTTAATGAAAGGAGATTTTTATGAAAAAAAGCAGTTTTATCGCTCTTTTGATGGGCACTATCAGCGGTGTTTTATTCTCTTTGGGAATGTGTATGGCGCTATTGCCGGAATGGAATGCCTTTATGGAAGGCGTGATCATCGGTGGAATCGGGCTTATTTTCGGATTGATTACCCTTGCAGTATGGTTCAAAATGGAGAATAAAAAGCTCCCTGCCCTCAACGGAAAAAATCTTGCAAAGATCCTATATGCGATTCTCGCTGTCCTTGTGCTTGGGGTTGGAATGTGCCTTTGCTTGGTTTGGGAGAAGATCATCTTCGGAACACTCGTGGGGCTCCTTGGAATTGTCATGCTGATCCTGCTGATTCCCATAATGAAAGGCATCAAATGAAGCTGCTGCAGTTTTTTCGCAATCCATGGCTTGGGCTGATCTTGAATACTCTGTTTGCTTTGGGCGGTTGCTTCCTTGGATTTTGGTCCCGTTCTTGGTGGTTTATCACCATCGGTGCCTATTATTCAGTGCTTTCAGTTACCCGTTTTTTGGTATTGAGAGTTCAAAAAAGCTCCTTTTGCGATTTGAAAATGGAGTATTTTATCAAGCGGGTTACCGGCTTTTTGCTGATCGCGCTCTCCATTTGCTTGATCGGTATCAATACCCTTTCAGCAATCAAAGAACGAGCTACCGCATTTCATGAGATCATTATGATCGCCATCGCGCTTTTTTCTTTCACCAAGATCACCATGGCGATCATCGGCATAATCAAGGCGAGAAAAAAACAATCATATATAGAGAAAACCTTGCGGAATATTTCCTTAGCCGATGGATTTGTGTCGATCTATTCGCTGCAGCGATCTATGCTTGCCTCCTTTCCCGGTATGGCAGTAGAGGAAATTCGCTTGTTTAATATCCTGACAGGAAGCGCAGTATGGCTTATCCTGCTGCTACTCGGTATCAATTTAATAGAAGGGAGGGTTGTTACTATGGCTAAATCCAAGCTTGTTGAGGCAAATAAAAAAATTGCAAAGACTGTAACCACCGGTTATAAAAAAATCGAGAGCGGCGTTATAGTCGGCTATAAAAAGATCGAAAAAGGCGTAGTTGATGGTTATACCAAAATCGAAGATAAATTCATTGATGCCTATCTCACCAAAGATGGCGAAAGCATAGAAGAAGCAAAAGCAAGATTGAAAAAGAAAGATCAATAATCTAAGATGCCCTGCTCTGTTTATAGAGCAGAGCATCTTATGATATTACAAATAGTAAAAAAGGAAGGTGCACCAAATAAAAAACCACCCGTAAAGGGTGGTTTAATTTGGTGCACCTTCAGGGACTCGAACCCGGGACCCACTGATTAAGAGTCAGTTGCTCTACCAACTGAGCTAAAGGTGCATATAATTGAGAAAAGAGTCAAGAGCCTCGAATCAGGATCTTGACTCTTTTCTTATGCCGGCATTACGTATCTTCCCGGGCCGTCACCAGCCAAGTATTGTCCGCATGAAGTTGCTTAACTACCGTGTTCGGAATGGGAACGGGTGGGACCAACTCATAATCAACACCGACTATTACGGTATACA
>JAFSCX010000005.1 GCA_017436525.1 Clostridia bacterium
AGAGAGCAGATCGGCGGAAAGCAGAAAATTTTAATCAAAAATCCGCATGATGATGCGGATTTTTTCCTTATAATAAGAAAGCAAGGAAAAAAGAGTAGGTTTTTTCCCTTGCTGATTTATAGAATCGGCAGAATTCTTTTATTCTCTTATTTTCTGCGGTCTGTGCCTTTTTTGACAGTCTGGAAAAAGAGCTGTAAAGTTTTTACAGCTCTTTTTTTTAACGATATTTTTTATTCCAGGAGGCGGGGGAGAGGGCGATAATCAAGGGAAGGATTTCCAATCTTCCCAAAAGCATGGCAAAGGAGAGCCCCCATTTAGAGAGAGGGGAATAAGCGGCATAGCTTGAGAGCGGACCTACTCCGCCAAAGCCGGGGCCCACATTATTGAAGCAGGCGATGGCCGCAGAAAGATTGGTCTCCAGCCCAAAGGGCTCGAAGGAGAGCAGCAGGAAGATCAATACCAAGCAAAAGGCATAGATGGCGAAATATCCGCTCACGCTATCCAAGACCGTTTCTTCTACCCGATGGCCCTCAAAGCGCACCTTGCTGACAGAGCGTGGATGAAGCGCCCGCTTGATCTCTCGCTTTACAATCTTGAAAAGCAATACGATGCGGGAAACCTTAAGGCCGCCTGCAGTGGAGCCGGCGCAGCCGCCTATGAGCATCAAAAGAAGCAAGATTCCTTTAGAAAGATCCGGCCAAAGATTGAAATCGGCAGTGCTATAGCCGGTAGTGGTGATGATGGAGGCCACTTGGAAAGCAGAGTGGCGAAGGGCTTCCCCAAAGTTCTCATAAACAGAGAGAACATTCAAGGTGACGGCGGTGGTAGATGCCAATACAAATCCACCGTAAAACCAAAGCTCTTGGCTTTTGAGAACAGCCCCTACTTTACGGATCAATATCAGATAGTAGAGATTAAAATTGACACCGAAAAGCAGCATAAAGATGGCAATAACCCATTGATGATAGGGGCTATATCCTCCAAGGCTATCGGCTTTTATGCCAAATCCGCCGGTACCGGCGGTGCCGAGAGTATGGACGACGCTATCAAAGAGCGGCATTCCGCCGGCCAGCAAAAAGAGGATCTCAGTGATCGTGAGAGCAAGATAGATCAGATAGAGGATCATGGCGGTATCGCGGGCGCGGGGGACCAGCTTGCCGATGATGGGGCCCGGCATCTCTGCCCGCAGCATATGCATCGAGCCTTTGGAGGAATTGGGGATGATGGCCATCATCAAGACCAGCACGCCCATTCCGCCGATCCAATGGGTAAAGCCGCGCCAGAAAAGAAGGCTATGGCTCATGGCCTCCACATCGGTGAGGATGGAAGCACCGGTGGTGGTAAAACCGCTCACCGTCTCAAAAACGGCGTCGGTGAAGCTTTTGATTTCCCCGCTGATATAAAAGGGAAGCGCGCCGATCAAGGAAAGAAGAATCCATGCCAATGCCACAGCGATAAACCCTTCTCGGGCAAAGGCCTGCCGATCCCCCTTGCGGGTCAGCAAGACCATGATCCCGCCCAAAAGCAGCGCTGCTGCAGCAGCAATCAAAAAGGCGAGCGGGGTGTTGCGCTCTCCATAGAGAAGCGAAACGCCCAAGGGAAGAGCAAATAAGGCTGCTTCGGTCAGAAGAATCCGCCCAATGATATTAAAGATCATTTTATAGTTCATCGTATTTTACCTTTGAATAATATCCGCAATGTCGTTAATCCGACGGCCGGCCACAAGCAAAATCACCCGATCTGCGGGCAGAATCTGATCATCGCCGCTGGGGATGATGGCTTTTCTGCCGCGCTTGATGCCGGCAATCAAGACATTCTTTTTGAGCTTCAGATCCTTCAAGGTCTGATTGGCAACAGGGCAATTCTCGGGGATGAGGAATTCCAAGGCCTCGGCATCGCTATCCATAATCTTATAGAGGGTTTCCATTTTAGCGCCTTTGGAATTTTCAAGCCCTCTTGCATAGCGGACCAGAACATCGGCAATGGCCTGCCGCGGGGAGATGATACTCTCAATCCCCATACTTTCCGCCATGGAGGTAAATTCCTGGCGGCTGACCTTGGAGATGACCTTGGGCACCTTTTGATTAGAGGCAAAGAGGGAGAGGAGGATATTGACCTCATCAATCTCGGTAAGAGCGGCCAGCGCACCGGTGGTGGTGATGCCCTCCTCCAGCAGGATCTCCTGCTTAGTGGCATCCCCTTGGATGACAATCGCTTCGGGCACTGCCTCGCTGAGGATATCGCATTTTTCAAGATTATGATCAATCACCTTCACGGAAGTGCCGCTTTTGATCAGCATTTTTGCAAGATAATAGGCGATACGGCCTGCGCCTACAATAATGGCGTTTTTAACCTGCTTTTGCATCAGCCCCATCTGACGGAGCAATTTTTCAATTTCGGAATGGGCGGCCATGATGCCGATTCGATCGCCGGTTTTTAAGGTAAAAGTACCGTCCGGAATATGCACTTCGCTGCCGCGCCGAACCGCGCAGATCAGAAAATTGGCTTTATATTTTTTGCGAAGGTCTATAAGGGTTGTATTATCCAGCCCGGAATCCTCTTTAATACGAAGCTCCACCATCTGAAAGCTGCCGCCCGAGAAGGTATCGATCTTGGCGGCAGAGGGCAGTTTCATTACATGATAGGCGTCCACCGCCGCAAGGGCTTCCGGATTGATGGCCAAAGAGAGCCCCAGCTGCTCTTTCAGAAAATCCAAATTATGGTCGTTATATTCGGGATTGCGAATACGGGCAATGGTATGAGATGCGCCCATTCCTTTGGCCATAAAGCAGCTGAGCATATTGAATTCATCGGAGCCGGTAACCGCCACAAAGAGATCGGCCTCTCCGGCCCCTGCCTCGGAAAGGGTGTTACAATCTGTCCCCGATCCGCATACGCCCATGCAATCATATTGATCGACAGCGGCATTAAGCACCTTGATATTGCTATCGATTGCCACAACATCATGCCCCTCGGCAATCAACTGCTCCAGAATGGCACCGCCGATCTTGCCGCAACCTACCAGAATAATTTTCATAATGATTCCTCCCATAAAGGAATTGATGCGTTCATTATAGCATAGTTCTTTTGCATTTTCCACAATAAAAATGAGCCTGATCGCAGGCTCATTTTTTTATGCAGAGATAATGTTCATTGCAACAACGCAGATGACAATCAGGATCGAAAGAACGATGGTGATCTTAGAGAGCACCGCATCCCGATCGCGGCCTTTATTTTTGGAATAATAGCTATCCGCTGCGTCGGACCCGCCTGCCATTGCGCCCAGCCCCTGAGATTTACCCTGCTGAACAGATACGCAAACGATGATTGCAACTGCCAATACCAAAATGGCAGAACCGAGGATATACATTGCCATGGATTTCACAACCTTTCAAATGGGATATTTTCATTTGCGCCGATTTCTCTTGCGCAAATCTAATATTATATGCTTGGTAATTATATCATAGGTATTTGAAAAAAGCAATAGCTTTTTTCTCAACAGATATTGTGCATTGGTTACCCTACGTTATGGAGAATTTCGGAGTTTTCAACAGGTAAAACCTCCCAAAAGACCCATTTCGCCTAATTTCGACAGGGGTATTTCACATTTTGCACAGAGTTTTGAACAGTAATTTATGTAAACAAGCGAAAATTATTTTTTCTTTTGCAGAAAAACACAAAGGCTTGTAAATAGAATTTGAAGCCCTAAAATGCTCCAAAAAAGAGCAGTACGGGCGAGGATGGTGAGGGGATGGATGCAAAGGGTGAGCATCGCACCGATGGCCAAAAGAATAGGAATCAGCGGGATTTTCGGATCGGCGGCAAAGGCGGGAATTTTTTTGATCAGCAAAAGCCAGCCCAAATAAAGCCCGCCCAGCAGAAGGGTAATGATCAAGGCACAGCCCCAATCGGAAAGGGCCATCAAATCATGGCCTGCCAGAATCGAGGAGGTGGCGGAATAATAAGTCCGCGCAAAGTAGAGAAAGCCCATGATGGCAAAGCAGGTCATATAGCAAAGCCCTGCCGCAGAAGGGGAGATCTTCTCATAAAAAAGATAGGCGAGAAAATAAGCAAGGAGCAGGCAGAAGCAAAGCTCGGTTGCCATGCTGAAAAGCTGCAGCTGCTTGCCGAAAAGCGCAATCGAGGGCAGGGTAACAGTTATTAGCAGCACTGCCGCAAGGTAGAGGGTGAAGCCTCTTTGGAATACCCGCGGCTCCTGGGGCGTGGTTTTTATTTTTTGATAGCGGATGCATAGGTAGAGAAAGCCTAAAAGGATCAGCCCGCCCAAAATAGGCAGAACGGTAGGGGTATAACGGCGGAAGATATAGCTCATATGGTAATGGGCCATCCGCTCTACCCACATCAAGCCACCTGCCAAAATGCAGGTGAAAAAGAGGGTAAGGACTCTTGAGGTGAAAATTTCTTGCTTGCTCAAGGGGTTTTTAGACATCTTATTCATTCTCCTTATAAGTTTCCGCTTCGGTCCAGAAGGATCGGCATTAAAAAGGCGGCTGCTTCTTCGGTGCGCAAAATTCTGCGCCCCAAGGAGCAATGGGGAAGGCTTTCGGCTTCTTGGGGTGCAAGGCCGCCTTCGGGGCCGATGAGAAAGGCGACAGTGCCGCTCTTGGGAAGGGGCGGAATCGTACCTTCGGAATTTTCATAGCAGATAAAAGCGGCATCTGCTTTTTGCATCTGCTCGATTGCTTCTTGAAAACTGCAGACGGGGGCAATTTCGGGAAGGATGGATCTGCCGCATTGGGTGGCGGCGGAGAGCACAATCTTTTCCCAGCGCTTTTTCTTATTCTCCCCCGGTTCTTCTGCGCTCCGCTCGCTTTTTACCGGCACAAAGCGGGTGATCCCTAAGGGGGTGCAGCGGTGGAGCACCTCTTCCATTTTATCGCCCTTAGGCAAGCATTGGAAGAGGATAAATTTCAAATCGCTTTCGGTGAGAGAGGGGGTGCGCGCCTCCACTTCAAAGGTGGCGCTATCCTTGGTGCAGGCGGTCATGCGGGCAAGATAATCCATGCCGCTTCCGTCGCAAAAGACCGCAGTCTCTCCCACTCTCATTCTGCGGGAACGGGTGAGATGCCGATAGGTATCGCCCTCCACTTGGAAGGTTTCTTGAATTTCGGGTAAGAAAAAATGTTCCATAAATCAGTTCCTTCGCGCAATAATAGCAACCCAGCCCCGTTCTTCTTCGATGGAAAGGATGGTAAGCCCTGCCTTAGAGATCGCTTCCATCAGCTCATCCTTGCGGGTATCGATAATGCCGGAGGTGATAAAAAGCCCGCCCTCTTCCAAGACGGCATGAAGATCTTTAAGAAGAGTCAGAATTACATCGGCCACAATATTGGCCGTAACAATGGGGTATTTCCCCTCTACCGCCTCCAAAAGGTCGCCTGCTTCATAGGTGCAGCGATCGGCAAGGCCATTGAGCTCTGCATTTCTGCGGGCCACTTCTACGGCAAGGCGGTCGATATCGCATCCAAAGGCTTCTTTTGCCCCTAAAGCCACTGCTCCGATGGAAAGGATGCCGCTTCCGCAGCCGATATCCAATACGGCCTTTCCTTCAAGGTCTGCTTGGGTCAGGGCTTTTAAGCAAAGGCGGGTGGTCTCATGAGCGCCGGTGCCGAAGGCCATGCCGGGATCGATTTTCATTACCGTCTCGCCCTCTTTGGCGGTATAGTCCTCCCACATGGGGACAACGGTGAGCCGCTCTACGCTGATGGGCTTATAATATTGCTTCCAGCCGCTCTGCCAATCCTCTTCGGGCAGATCCTCGACTGTAATCTCCAGCGTGCCGTAGAGTTCATGCTGAGGGGAAGCCTTTAAGGCTTCGATCCGCTCTTCAATATCCTTGAGCATGGCAAGGCCTTGGGGATTATCGGCAGCATAGACCTTAATAAGGGTACGGCCGCTGAGCCGCTCCTGCAGGGATTCATCTACATAATCCCAATGGGGCGTAACCGTCTCAATAAATTCTCGAAAATCAGCAGGGTCGATTACCTCAAATCCCCCAACCCCTGCGGCGATCAGCAGATTGCTTACCGCCTCTTGGCCGGTGGAGAGGGTCTCAATGTTCATTTGCTTATAGATCATTTTGATAAAATTTCTCCTATTATATAATTGGAAAGGCGAAAGCCTTTTTCATTTAAGATCAGCCGATCGCCGCAAAGCGCGGTAAAGGGCTGCAGGCGGGCAAGATTCAGCTCCTTGGGCAGGAGGGAAAGGGGCACCCCTTCGATGGTGCGAAGGCCCAAAAGAATCTGCTCCTCCAACGCCTCAGCATCGGATATTTGCCGGGGCTGATGCAGGGAGAGGGGATCTTTGATAAAAGCCATGGTATCGGCAGGGGTGGCATAGCGCACCCCTTTCAAAAAAGAATGGGCGGAGGGGCCGAGGCCCAAATAATCGGTCCTGCGCCAATAGGCCATATTATGCTTTGAGAAAAAGCCCTCTTTGCCGAAATTGGAAATCTCATAATGGATCAGCCCCGCCTCTCTCGCTTTTTGGCAAAGCAGATCATGAAGCTGCTCCTCCAAATCCTCCTCCATAGGGCGGCAGCCTTCCTCATATAGAGGCGTGCCTTCCTCGATCTGCAGAGAATAAGCAGATAGGTGGGTAAGAGGAAAAGAAAGCAGCTCATGGAGGGTCTGCCCGAAACTTTCCAAGGTCTGGGCCGGAAGCCCATACATTAAATCGGCGCTCACATTGGTAAAGCCTTCCTCGAAAATCATGGAAAGGGCGGCCGTTGCCTGCGCCTTGGTATGAATTCTTCCGATGGCAGAAAGCTCTTCATCCTGAAGAGATTGAATGCCAAGAGATAGGCGGTTGACGCCGCTTTCCCTCAAAGCCTTCAAAAGGGAGGGGGTGGTGCTCTCGGGATTGAGCTCCACGGTCATTTCCATATTCTCTCGGAAGCCGAAATGAGCCTTTGCGGCAAAAATCAGCCTTTTGAGATTTTGCTCCCCCAGCATGGCGGGGGTGCCGCCGCCGAGATAAAGGGTGGCAAGAGGCTCTGCCTCTTTGCCAAAATGCGCGATCGCCTGCTCCATGGCGGCGGTATATTCTTCTATCTTGCAGGGAAAAGCCGAATGAAAGGCGCAATAGCGGCATTTCTGCTTACAATAGGGGATATGAAGGTAAAGGGACAGCATCTTAAGAATCCAGCTTGAGGACTGCCATAAAGGCTTCGTGGGGCACTTCCACAGAGCCCAACTGCCGCATCTTCTTTTTGCCCTCTTTTTGCTTCTCCAAAAGTTTTTTCTTACGGGTGATATCACCGCCGTAGCATTTGGCAAGCACATCCTTGCGCAGGGCCTTCACCGTCTCTCTGGCAATGATTTTACCGCCGATGCAGGCCTGAATGGGGATTTCAAAAAGCTGGCGGGGGATATGCTCCTTGAGCTTTTCCGACATTTTTCGCGCTCTTGGATATGCCTTGTCCTTATGCACAATAAAGGATAGGGCATCCACCACCTCGCCATTGAGCATGATGTCCAATTTCACAAGATCGCTCTCCCGATAATCGGCCAGCTCATAATCCAAGGAGGCATAGCCGCGGGTGCGGGATTTCAAGGTATCAAAAAAGTCGTAGATAATCTCGCCCAAGGGTAATTCATAATGAAGGGTAACCCGATCGGTATCCAGATAGCTGGTATTGACATAAATGCCGCGGCGGTCCTGGCAAAGGTCCATAATATTGCCGATAAATTCTTTGGGGGTGAGGATATCCGCCTTGACAAACGGCTCCTCGGTATAGGCAATGGTGCCGGGATCGGGGTAGTTGGTAGGATTATCGATATGAAGGGTCTCGCCGTTGGTTTTGGTTACTTTATAGCTGACAGAAGGGGCGGTGGTAATGATATCAATCTGGAATTCCCGCTCGATCCGCTCCTGAATGATCTCCATATGCAAAAGCCCCAAAAATCCGCAACGGAAGCCAAAGCCCAAAGCAATGGAGGTCTCGGGCTCAAAGAGGAAAGAAGCATCGTTGAGCTTGAGCTTGGCGAGGGCTTCTTTCAGATCGTCGTAGCGTGCACCGTCGGCAGGGTAGATGCCGGAGAATACCATGGGGGTGCAGGGCTTATAGCCGGGCAGAGGCTCCTCGCAGGGCTGCCGGCAGAGGGTAACAGTATCGCCTACCCGCGTATCCTCCACGCTTTTGATGGAGGCGGTCAGATACCCGACCTGCCCTGCTTGCAGAATTCCGGTGGCCTCAAAGCCAAGAGGGCGCAGATTGCCGCATTCTACCACATCGAATTCCGCGCCGGTAGCCATCATACGAATACGATCCCCCGTCTTCAGAGTGCCTTCCATCATACGGATATAGACAATGACCCCCTTATAGCTATCATAGTAGCTATCAAAGATCAGCGCCGAAAGGGGCGCGGCAGGATCCCCTTGGGGGGCGGGAATATCCTTGACGACCGCTTCCAATACAGCGCGCATATTGATATTGTTTTTAGCGGATACTCTGGGCGCATCCATGGCGGGAAGGCCGATGACGTCCTCAATCTCCTTGGCCACACGATCGGGATCGGCGGCAGGCAGATCGATTTTATTGATGACAGGGATCAGCTCCAGATCATTGTCCAGCGCAATATAGGTATTGGCAAGGGTTTGCGCCTCGATGCCCTGAGAAGCATCCACCACCAATACCGCACCTTCGCAGGCGGCAAGGGCGCGGGAGACTTCGTAATTAAAATCCACATGGCCCGGCGTGTCGATCAGATTGATCTCATAATCTTCGCCGTCCTCCCCTTTATAATCCAGCCGAACGGCGCGGGCCTTAATGGTGATTCCCCGCTCCCGCTCCAGATCCATATTATCCAGAAGCTGATCCTCCATCTCCCGCAGCTCTACCGTATTGCAAAGCTCCAGCAGGCGGTCGGCAATGGTGGATTTACCATGGTCGATATGGGCAATAATAGAAAAATTTCGAATGTTTTTTTGATTCACGTCGGTTCCTCTTTTTATATAATATCATCGTCGATTTCGGGCAGCTCCGAAATATATTCGTTGAGCTCCCCGGGCAGCTCAATTTGGGGCTCTTCATGGGTGGCGCGCCAATTCAAAGAAAGAAGGATCTGAATGCTCAGCAAGGTCAGAGCAATGCCGTTGATGGCATTAAAGATCATCTGGCCGGAAAAGACCCCCTTTACCATCTGCAGCAGAGGCGCAAGGCTTGCCGCAGGGAAGAGCAGCAGCATCCAGCAGCAGCAGCGGGCAAGCCTTGCCCGAGAGGTGGTGCCGCCGGCCAAAAGTTTCATCACCAATAAGGTGATCAAAGACTGGGCGCAAAGGGCGAGGGTCTCTAAGATACAGCCGCTGATATGGATATATTTATAGGTGGTCCAGAAATAAGCAATGATAACGCCGATCATCTGCAAGGGAGCGAGCAAAGCGGCCGCTCCCAAAGGCTTGCGGGCGCGGGAGGCAACAATCCAGCCAAAAGCCCCTAAAAGGCAGGAAATTCCTGCAAGGGTAGAAAGCTGATCTCTGAAAAAGAAACGGGAGATTCCGTCTGCCGCGGTAACCAAGCCCACTACCAAAAAATAGGAGCGCAGATGGGAAGCACCGCCGATCAGCGCTTCGCTGTTCAGCTCCTCGGCAGGGCGGATAAAGCAGCAAAAGAGGCTCCATAAAAAGCCCACAACCAGCAGGCCCACCAAGGCACCGCTTAAAAAGGAAGCCGCTCCCGTATGGAGATAATAGCCCTCTTTATCAATCGTAAAAAGATATTCACACGCTCTTATGATCCCCGCTGCAAGACCTACAGCCAGACATCCTAAAAACCCTTGTTTAATCCGCATAAAATATGGACTCCCTTCGCATAGTTATACAGTATATATTATAATTATTTTAAGAGAAAAAGTAAATAGGTTTTATTAAATTATTGCATTTGGAATTCATTTATGATATCATTCTAAAATAGAGAAATAGAAAATGAGGTTACCATATGATCATTATTGAAGATTATAAGCAAAAATTCCAAGAGTTTAAGAAGGATCTGGAGAATCTGGAGAAGGCGCTGAAGATTTCGGCCCTTCGGCAGCAGATCGAAGAGGATGAGGCCCTTACTGCCGCCCCCGGCTTTTGGGATGATCTGCAGAATTCTCAAAAGGTGCTGCAGGTGATCAAGAATAACAAAAAGACCGTGGAGAATTTTGAGAAAATGGTCTCCGCCCATGAGGATTTGGGTGCGCTTCTGGAGATGGCCGAGATGGAGCCTGAGGAGATGGAAGAGGATGTGGTTCGGGAATTCGATGCCTATGAAAAGCAGCTGGAGCAAGCCAATCTGCAAACTCTTCTGAGCGGCGAATTTGATCAGAATAACGCCATCATCACCTTCCATGCAGGCGCCGGCGGCACCGAAGCGCAGGATTGGGTGGAGATGCTTTATCGGATGTATCTGCGGTTTGCGCAGCGTCATGAATATAAAGTAACCGTATTGGATTATCTCGATGGCGATGAAGCGGGAATCAAGAGCGCTTCCATTTTGGTAGAAGGGCAGTATGCCTACGGTTATTTGAAGAGTGAGATGGGGGTTCACCGCTTGGTAAGAGTCTCTCCCTTTGATGCTTCCGGCAGAAGGCAGACCTCCTTTGCTTCTGTGGAGGTAATGCCCGAAATCGATGATAGCGTGGAGGTGGAGATCCGCCCCGAGGATATCAAGATGGAGGTATTCCGCTCCTCCGGTGCAGGCGGCCAGAAGGTTAATAAGACCTCCTCGGCAGTGCGCCTGATCCATCTGCCCACCGGCATCACCGTCTCCTGCCAGAATGAGCGGAGCCAATTCCAAAATCGCGATATGTGCATGAAGATGCTCAAGGCAAAGCTTATTGAGATTAAAGAGCGGGAGAATCTGGAGAAGATCGAGGATATTAAGGGCGATCAGATGAGCAACGGCTGGGGCAGCCAGATCCGTTCCTATGTCTTTATGCCCTATACCCTTGCAAAGGACCATCGCACCAACTTTGAGATGGGCAATATTAATGCCGTTATGGATGGAGATATAGACGGCTTTATTAATGCATATCTGATCTACCTTTCCCATAAGTAAAGGGGGATGGACGCTCGAAAATGGCGCCTTTTTCCGTTTTTCATCCTCGGCGTATCGACATACGCCTTCGGCTGAAGAAACGAAAAAATCCATCCATTTTGGAGCGTCTTTATAAAGATTGAAAAATAACATTCGCATAAGAAAAAGCCACCCGTATGGGTGGCTTTTATGTTGCCTTCGGCAAAAGAGGACTTGAGGTCTCGAGGGAGGCGATGCGGATTTTTCTTTGCAGGGAAGCTTTAAGCAAACACGAGTAATCCGAACCTGATTTTAAGGGGCGGATTATTTGTGTTTTCTGTGTTAAAATACTCGTTAATCCGGTAGGATTAACTGCGTTTTATGCCTTGCAAACCCAAAAATCCGCTCCCTTAAAATTCTTC
>JAFSCX010000026.1 GCA_017436525.1 Clostridia bacterium
ATAAAATTTTCTGCTTTCCGCCGATCTGCTCTCTACCGTACCTATGTACGCCGACGAGAACAGATCGACGAAATCTGCACTCTTTTTTGAGAGTCTACCAGCGTGTCAAAAACCTCCGCAGGAGTTTTTTGACACGCTGAAGAAGGTTCGGCGAATGCCGAACCTTCTTTATTTTTTGTTTCGCTCAATATAATCTCGCAGAATGATTTGCGCGGATAAGGCATCGATGGATGCCTTTTTCTTTTTTCCTCTGGTGCCGGCCTCTTGCATAAAATAGGAGGCTGCTACCGTGGTCAGACGCTCGTCATAAAAATCATAGAGCAATTCCGGCATCCTCTCTTCCAGCATTTTTTGGAATTTTCGCGTATACTCTGCGCGAAATCCCTCTGATCCGTCCATGTTTTTGGGCAGCCCTAAGACAATCTTTTGAATGTTTCGCTCATTGCAGATGGATGTGATGGTGTCTGCAAGCTTTTCGTGATTACGTTCGTGGATAGTTTGCAAAACAGTGGCAACAATCTCATCATCATCGCAGACTGCAAGGCCGGTGCGGGCTTCTCCATAGTCGATTCCTAATATTCGCATTTTAGTATTCCTCGATTAATTGAATTAGTTTTTCCTTATTAACGTTTACATTCATTTTAGCTTTTTCGCTATAATTGATTAGTTTTTGCTTTATAATGGCTTGATCTTCGATTATCTTCTCAAAATTAGCGATCAGCGATTCTTTGCATAGATTTTGATGCTCCAGCAAATAAGTCTCTATTCCAACTTGATGGGCAAAAGAACTGATCTTAAGGTCATAGCTGATCGGTAAGAAGGGGATTCCCATAATGGTAGAGAGGATTTGACCATGCAATCGTTCAAATATCTGATAATCTGCTGCTGCAATATAGCGTATGATTTCTTTGGGCTTTTGCATTTCATTGATCAAATAGCTTGTGTTTGGCAGCATGGAGGATAGGCGGCTGAGGCTCTTAAAATCTTGCTCATAATGAAAGGGAATTAAATAGTAAAATAAGTTGTGTTTTTGCGCTAAATAAAAGAGGCCATCTGCCAGTGAGGAAATTTGAGCATCCGGTGTTTCGTGGGGAATTTTTAGATTTACTCCCACAATTTTCCGCTCTGCCATAGTGCAAGGTGATTGGGGATCGATATTCTCTTTGGAAATTGAAAATGAATCATCGGCGGTCAAATAGATGTTATCATAAAACCCGATATGATTGAGAAATTTATAAGATTTTTCATCCCGCAAAGTTATGCAATCAATATGCTTCAATAGCTTTTTAAGGCGTAGCAGATTGCTTTTTCTGATGATAGGGCCGATTCCGTTTGCAAAGAGCATGGTTTTGCACCGATTGTGAATGGCCATCCGCATGATTACGTAATAATAAAAGAAAGATCTAAAAGAGGTAGTGTCCTGCAAAATACTTCCGCTTCCCAAAAGCATTACTTTTGTTTGCTTCATTCTTTTATTGATTTCTCGCATGGAAAAGCGATGGATCATTTCAACATCCTCGGGAAGAGGTGTTTGCTTTTTATTGCAGGTAAGGACCGCGCCCTTTTTTTCTTTCAAATGATCCATTAAGCATTCGAGTGTAAGATCATCGCCAAAATTCTCGCAGCCATAGTAGCCGCTTATTAAATAATCATAGGGGCGAAAATCATCGATAGCAGCTTGATATTGCTCCATGGCTGTCTCGGCCATTTTAGAGATCGAATAATGTTCCTCTACCAAATTTCTGCCATCTGAGATCTCCTTGCTGAGATCATTAGTCAAGCAGCGATCCACCAACTGAATGATTTCTTGATCAGATGGGTAATCGCAGCGGCGGCAAGTGAGATTGGTTTTGATAGCGGAATCTTTAATGGCATCGGAATAAAGCCCTAAATAACCAAATTGCCCCATCAAGATGGTGGGAGCACCGGAGGCCATGGCCTCTAATGCGGCGCGTGAAACGCCGATAAAGAGATCGGCAGCGGCAGTATATTGCTCGATATTGGTGCGAGCACCTTCCATGCGAATAAAATCAATTCCGCATTGTTTGTTGATGATTGCGGCTTCATCGGAGATTTTTTCAAAATCTTCACCATTGCCGACAATTAAAATCTTCGCTTCGGGGTGTTGCTTATGAATGATGGGCGCCAATTTTAAGAATTTGAAGATGTGCGCAGAGGTATCCCGATCTAATCGACTGACAAAAAGGATGGTCTTTTCGTCTGCCTTAAGCCCCAAAGCTTTCTTGGCTTTAAGAGGGTCTACCCTTGAAAAGCGCTCGCTATCAATTCCGTTTACAGTGAGGATGACTCTTTGGGGATCGTAATTATAGTTTGTTACAAGATATTCTTTCAGATCTTCACTCACTGCTAAGGATCGGCAACCCCAATTTGCTACTAATCTGCTGAAAAAATCACTGTAAAAATGGCCATGCACGGTCGTAACCATGGGGATGGAAAGGCGCTTACATACTTGCCCCGCTACATAATTGGAGATGCGGGTATGAGAATGGACAACCGAAGGACGATTTTTCTTGAAATCCTTCAAAATGATGCGGTAAGAGCGAATGAGATTTGATAGGGTATTGGCATGCAAAGGCGCTTTTACATGGCGAATTCCAAAGGATTCCAGCTGCTCTACATAGACACCGCCGTTGGAATATACTGTTATTTCATTGCCGCTTTTCTTTAATTGCTTTGCAAGCTCCAGAATATGTGTTTCGGCACCGCCGATATTCATAGACATGCAAAGAATAGCAATTTTTTTATGCATAAAGCACTCCTATTTATAAAATTCATTAAAAATGGAATCGGAAGGGATGGTAAGCGCGTTGCAATCGCAAAATTCTTTTAGCAAATGAAGCGGGAGGAAGTCTTTTAATTTTTTCAATTCCTCGGCGGTTAAGCTTTTTGCGGCTTCTTCTATACGTGTTTTTAATATGCAAATTTCATATTCAAAGGATGAATTGAAAAAGAAATCGGCATATTGCTTCATGGGCTTAATATACTGCTCTTCGCCGCGTCTTACATCCGGCCACATATCAAGGGTCTTTGAAATGGGGGAGGCGCGGTGAACGGTATCTCGCAATGCTCTTCGCATCAAGCGAATTTCCTTTGAGCTGATTTCGCCTTTTCCTTCGATAATATAAGAGTCAAAGGGACAAATATATACCCCAATCGTTCTTGCAAATTGCAGGCCTTCGGTAAGCTTAGGATTCATGGCATGAATTCCCTCAATGATCAGCAAATCTTTATGGCTTGGCTGAAGGATTCTTCCGCTGTCTACCCGCTGACCAAGCTGAAAATCATAGCGGGGGAGATGAATGGCTTCGCCATTCAGAAAGCGGCGCATTTGTTCTTGGAAAAATGCAACGTCAAAGGCTTCTAACCGTTCATAATCGGGCTTCTTTGCAGCCGGTTGATGGCGGTGAATATTTTCTCTTGAATGGTAATAATCATCAATAGAGATCACGGTACATTGATACCCATCCTCTTCCATTAGTGCGCTTAAACGCTTTGAAAAGGTGGTTTTTCCCGATGAGGAAGGCCCTGTAACCAAAACGGCAGCAGTAAGATGGTTGCCAATGGTGCGCAGACAAGAGAAATTGATCAGTCGGCAAAGCTGTTCAAATTGCAGGGTGTGGCGGCTTTCTGCTACGTGGACCAATTCGTCTTGCCGATTTTCAAGAAAATATTTATTGATTTCCTGGGCGTAATATTTCATGTTTATCCTCGCTTAATATAAGAGATTCCATCGGTATGATGAGATTATGAAAGATTCAATTTGTTTTTAATAAAATAGAGATTTAAGCAATGGAACAAAACTGCCAATGCTGCAAAAAATATTGCCGAGAAAATAGTATGCCCCAAATTGATGGTGTTGGCTGTAATAAATGAATCAGCTTCGATCATGCTTTGCGTTAAGAGAAGGGAACGTACCAGACGGCTGATGAAATTGATGCCGAAATTCAGCCCATAAAAGACACCGATTGCCGCAAGGGCTTTGTGTTTTTTAGCAAGTGTTGCGCCTACGGTGATGCTCATATAGAGGGAATTAATGTTTGCAAAAAAATATGCAATGAGCATGATGCCATAGAGTATAATTTGGGCTTTTGCATCTACTTGACCGTATTCACTGAAATAATAATTAAAATCTTGCAAATAATTTCCAAAGGACTCATTGAAGGATTCGGCCATATTTGTATTGTGAAATCCAATATAAATTGCCAATGAGGCGGAAAATACCAACGCGATTAGCGACATTATTTGAAAAACAACATATACCAATAATTTTGAATTAAGGTGATGAGAGCGTTTTACAGGCAGCGTGAAAGTGAGATACCCTTGATCGCTGAAAAGATTTTGATAATAGCGAACGGCCGCTAAAATTATTACACCGATAGGAAGTAATGCGGCAGTGATGATTATAGCGAGGACAGTCAGCGTTGCCAAGACAACGTATACGGTGTTTTCCTCTAAGATTTGATTATCAAACCCGCGAATCATAAATCCGCCGCCGACGGAAAGGATTGTGATGCTCAGCGCTGCAATCCACCAGATACGGAAAAAGAATTTGAAATCATATTTGAATACTTTACTGAACATAGCGGAACACCTCCCGAAACAATGTATCTAATGATTTTCCGTATTGCTTTCTTGTGTCATCAGCGTTACCGCTCATTACAATTTCTCCGCCAAAGCCAAGAAATACAAATTCATCTAAAATCTGCTCAATATCATGAATCAGATGGGTTGTAATAATAATAGTGGCGTTGGGATTATAGTTTTGAAGAATGGTTTTCAAAATATAATCGCGGCTGGCGGGATCTACTCCGGCAATCGGCTCATCTAAAAGATATAACCGCGCATTGCGGGACATGACCATAATCAACTGTACTTTCTCTTTTGTGCCTTTGGATAAGGTGCGCAGGGATGCATTGGGGTTGATGCGTAGATCTTGAAGCATACCAAAGGCGCGATTTCGATCAAAATCATTATAGAAATCGCAGAAATACTCAATAAGATCGGTGATCTTCATATTGCCGGTGAAATAGGTGCGTTCGGGCAGATAGGAAACCAAGGCGTTGGTTTCGGCACCGACCTCTTTACCCTCTACCATAATCATGCCCGAATCGGGGACAAGCAGGCCGCAGATCATTTTAATCAGGGTGGATTTTCCGCAGCCATTTGGGCCGAGAAGCCCGATAATTCTGCCGGCAGGGACAGAAATATTCATGTTATTCAATACAGGCTTTCCGCCATTGTAGCTTTTGCATAATTGGCGACATTCTAAAATGTTCAAATGTGTTTCCTCCTTAGCATTTAATGTTGCAATCGTCAGGGTGTGCATTTATCGTCATTGGGGGATACGCCGAATTGGCTTTTATATGCGCGAAAGAAAGTGGAGTAATCATTATATCCGCATTGTTGAGCCGCTTGATGGATGGGGATTCCATCTTTGATTTTGGCTTGAGCGCTTAAGAGGCGTTTGATGCTGATATAATGGGCGATTGTTGAGCCGGTTGCACGCTGAAAAATGCGATTTAATTGGGATTTACTCAAATAGAATTCTTTACTGATTTTCTCTAAAGTAAGCGGCTCAAATAAGTGATCGTTGATGTGTGCAATCAGCTTTGTGGTAAGATCGGCCGGTTCTTTTGAATCGATGGGCGGATGATCCTGCATGGTGAGATTCAGTTCGCAAAGTATTGGCAGAAAACAACTTAAAAATTGGGTTTCATAAGGGAGATCATTGCTCTCAACCATCATTTTCTTAAGGCAATCATAGCAAAAGCTCTCGGATTTTTTGTAAGTACGAAAAAGATTGTTGGTGCCTAATGGTCTATTATAAAACGGGCTGAGAAGAATGAGCTGCGGATCGACTTTTTCAATGAGTTCTTTTTTGAATTGGATCCAGATTCGCTCATATGGGACGTTGGGATCGACAGTCAGTTTATGGGTTTCCGCTTCTCGGGTTATGACAATATCATAAGGCTGAAGCGGCTGTTCACTGCCCTCAATGCCAAAACAGACATCTCCTTGGATGAGCATATATAGTTCCATACGATCATGCGCATGCATCCCGTAAACATGAGGATCGTTACGGGTGGAAATACTATGGCAGATATGGAAGAGGGGGGTACTTTTATTAAATAAAACCATAGGCGCCTCCTTTGCTATTATCATACCATGATGTGCTCAGAAATGCAATATGATATGGAATATATTGCAATAGATTTGCGAAAAAACTTATATTATAATGGGACAAACGATATGGGAGGGATTAATGTGAATATTAAAATGTCTGCCTTTGCAGATGAAGCTTCTCGGTCTATTGATGGCCAGATCGAGGCAATGAAGCGAAATGGTATTGAATTGCTTGAAATTCGCTTTGTCGGGGAAAAGAACATTAAGGATGTTACGAATAGTGAGGCGAAAGAGATTAAAAACCGCCTTGCTGATCATGGGATGAGAGTGTGGTCCATCGGTTCTCCTACCGGTAAAATTAAAATGGAGGATGATTTTGAGCCTCATTTAGATTCCTTCAAGCATCAGCTGGAGCTTGCTCAAATCATGGGGGCGGATCGCTATCGTTTGTTTAGTTTCTATAATACGGACAACTCCGAAGGATGCTTTCAAGCAGTTTGCGAACGGATGAATCGTATGGTAGAAGCGGCAAAGGGGAGTGGTATTCAATTATGCCATGAAAACGAAAAAGGGATTTTTGGGGACATTGCAATTCGATGCAAGAAACTCTTAGATGCAATTCCCTCTCTGCGCGCAATCTTCGATCCCGCTAATTTCCTTCAATGCGGGCAGAATACTTTGGAAGCGTGGGAGATGCTGGCGCCTTATGTCGATTATCTTCACATCAAGGATTGCAATGCCGAAGGAAAGGTGGTTCCGCCCGGAATGGGCCTTGGTGAGCTTCCTGCCATTTTGAAGAAATTTTCTGATCAAGGAGGAGGTGTGGCTACGTTGGAGCCCCATCTTACCGATTTTATAGGATTGGATCAGCTTGAGAATGGGGAGAAGACGAAATCTGCTTTCCATTATGCGACATCTGATGAGGCCTTTGATGCGGCTGCATCGGCGCTCAGAAAGATGATTACGGAGGGTTAAAATGAAAATTGGTGCACAAATGTTTACGATCCGCGAATTCTGCAAAACTCCGGAAAGGATTATTGAATCTTTGGAAAAATTGGCGGAGATTGGCTATCGTTATATTCAGTTTTCCGGCTGTGGTCCCATTGATCCTCATCTTTTGAGAGATACATGCGATCGCCTCGGAATGGAGTTGATTTTGACTCACAGCAAGTATGAGAGAATTATTGATGATACAGATAATCTGATTAAGGAGCATGATATTTACGGCAGTGATTATATCGGCCTTGGCGCAATGCCTCAATATGCTCGTGTAGACCAAAATGGTCTGGATGCATTTATGAAGGTTCTTGAAGAGCCGATTCAAAAAATCAGGGCTGCAGGCAAGCGCTTTGGTTATCATAATCATGCCTTTGAATTTCGCAAAATGAAGGATGACCTGATTTTCAACCATTTATTAAATCGTTTTTCAGCTGATGAACTTGGTGTTATTTTGGATACCTATTGGGTTCAGCAGGGCGGAGCGGATATTTATCAGTGGATTGATAAATTAAAAGGCCGTCTTTATTGCGTTCATTTGAAGGATCAGGGCGTGAAGGAGGATGGAAAATCTCCTATGATGATGCCGATTGGCGAAGGTAATCTGAATTTTCCCGCAATTATCAAAGCCTTTGAGGAAGCAGGCGCTGAATATGCTTTTGTTGAGCAGGATAAATGTAATGGGGAAGATCCCTTTGAATGTTTGCGCAGAAGCTTTGAATATTTGAAATCTTTAGGTTATTGCTAAGGGAGGATCATAAAATGAATAAAATCAAGATTGGTATAATCGGTATTGGTAATATGGGTACCACCCATTCTAAAAATTTCCTTGAAGGAAAATGCCCTGATATTGAATTGGTAGCGGTAGCGGATATTAATCCCGATCGTTTGGCTTGGGCGGAGGAAAATCTTCCCGGAGTGGCGCGGTTTGCGACTGCTGAGGAAATGCTCGATAGCGGTCTTTTGGATGCATGCGTTGTGGCGGTGCCTCATTACGATCATCCTGCTTTGGCGATGGAATGCATGAAGCGAAATATTCATGTAATGGTTGAAAAACCTGCCGGTGTATATACCAAGCAAGTGCGAGAAATGAATGAAGCGGCTAAAAAAAGCAATGTGGTATTTGCAATGATGTTTAATCAGCGCACCAATCCTATGTATATCAAAATGCGTGAAATGATCCAAAGCGGTGAGCTTGGCGCAATTCGCCGCACCAATTGGCTGATTACAAGTTGGTTTCGCTCTCAATTCTATTATGACAGCGGTGCATGGCGCGCAACTTGGGTGGGTGAAGGCGGCGGCGTCTTGTTGAATCAATGCCCCCATAATTTAGATTTATGGCAGTGGATTTGCGGAATGCCGAATAAAGTGGATGTTAAAATGCATTTTGGCAAATGGCATGATATTGAGGTTGAGGATGATGTAACCGCTTATGTGGAATATCCCAATGGTGCAACCGGCCTCTTTATTACCGGTACCGGCGATTGCCCGGGTAGTAATCGCTTTGAAATCACTTGCGAAAAAGGGCGTATGATTGCAGATGCTAAAACGAAGACCTTAACCATCACCCGTCTTAATGAATCTTTGAATGGATTCTATAAAAATGAAAAAGGTGCTTTTGGTGCGCCTGCAGATACCGATGAGGTCTTAAGTTTTGAGACCTCCGGCGAGCAGCATGTGGGTGTATTTAATGCTTTTGCTAATAAAATTTTGGGTAAAGGGGAGTTGATTGCCAATGGTGAAGAAGGAATTAACGGTCTGACTCTCTCTAATGCGATGCACCTTTCTGCCTTTACCGGCAAAGAAGTGGAGCTACCTCTTGATGAAGAGGCTTATTATGAAGAATTGATGAAGAGGGTAAAAACCTCCCGTGTAAAGGAAAACGTTGTTTCGGTAGTGGCTGATACGAAGTCTACTTATTAAGGGGAACATATGGATATGAAAATGCCTATTCGATTTGGTGTGATCGGTGTGGGCACGATGGGGTATGCCCATGCTGATTATCTTCGAAACAGTAAGGTCGATGGTGCGGTACTGGCCGCATTATGCGATCAAAATCTCGGCCGTTTAGAGGAATTGAAGAATATTTTTCCCAATGTACCTTGTTTTTTGGATAGCGATGAACTATTAAAATCCGGCCTTTGCGACGCGGTCATTATTGCTACCCCTCATTATGATCATTCTTTGATCGGAATTCGCGCTTTTGAATGTGGCTTGCATATTTTGAGTGAAAAGCCTATGGCGGTGCAATTAAGCGAGGCGTATGCATTTGCGAAGGCGGCTGATCAGAGCGGAAAAGCATTTTGCGTGATGTTTAATCAGCGTACAAATCCCGTTTTCGCCAAGGCGAGAGAATTGGTGCAGAGCGGGTTTTTGGGTGAGTTGAAACGCATCAATTGGATTATTACAAACTGGTATCGCACGCAGCATTATTATGATAGCGGAGATTGGCGCGCCAGCTGGTCCGGTGAAGGCGGCGGCGTTTTGATGAATCAGGCGCCTCATAATCTCGATCTTTTGCAGTGGATTTGCGGGATGCCGAAGCGCATTATGGCGAAATGCGATGTTGGTAAATACCATCAAATTGAAGTGGAAGACGAGGCGTTACTGATCGGTGAATATGAAAACGGCGCTACACTGCTGTTCCATACCTCAACCGGTGAATTTCCGGGCACCAATCGTTTGGAGATTGCAGGGGATCGAGGCAAGATTGTAATGGAAAAGGGGATTCTGAAATTCTGGCGCCTTCATGAATCAGAAAGATCGTTCTGCTTTTCTTCTAAGAAATCTTTCGATAAAATCTCTATGGAATATGAAGAGATGCGATTCAATGTAAAAGGGAGTGCGCATGGCAAAATTTTGCAGAACTTTGTGGATCACATAATCTCAGATGAGCCGCTCATTTCTGATGGGCGAGATGCGATAAATGAAGTGGTCTTATCTAATGCCGCTTACCTATCTTCATGGGAGGATGAGTGGATCAATCTTCCGGGAGATTCATCTTTATTTGATTCTTATTTGCAACAATTAAAGCAGAGTTCTACCAAAAGGAATTTTGAAAAAGAATTCAAAAACGAAGGCTATCAAGAACGCTGGCAAGTTCGGTGGTAAATAAAAACAGGCGAAACATAAATGTTTCGCCTGTTTTTATTTACTTATAGATTAGAAAATGCTGAAATTAACAACCAAAGCAGCAAATACGATGGAGACCATGGAAAGCAGCTTGATCAGAATGTTGATGGAGGGGCCGGAGGTATCCTTGAAAGGATCGCCTACAGTATCGCCAACAACGGCAGCTTTGTGCTGATCGGAGCCTTTTCCGCCATGCGCACCGCTCTCGATATATTTCTTAGCGTTATCCCAAGCACCACCGGAATTAGACATAAAGATGGCCATTAAAAATCCGGATGCAGTGGCACCTGCGAGCATACCGACAACGCCGGCACAACCCAAAATCAAACCTACTAAGACAGGGACAAGGATTGCTACAATGGTGGGAAGGATCATCTCATGCAGGCTGGATCTGGTGCAAAGGTCTACGCATGAAGCATAATCGGGATCCGCTTCACCGCTCATGAGACCTTTAATTTCCTTAAACTGACGGCGAACTTCTACCACAACAGATTGAGCAGCCTTGCCTACAGACTCCATGGTAAGAGCGGCAAATACAAAGGGGAGGCAAGCACCGATGAAGAGGCCGATCAAAACAGTCGGGTTCATCAAGCTAAGGTTCGAGAGCTTCGCAGCTCCGCCTTCAATAGAGTTAACCTTATCAATATAAGACGCCATCAAAGCAAGAGCGGTAAGAGCGGCAGAGCCGATTGCAAAGCCTTTGCCGGTTGCAGCGGTAGTATTGCCCAAAGAATCCAGAGCATCGGTGCGCTGACGAACTTCGGGATCAAGGCCTGCCATCTCGGCAATGCCGCCTGCATTATCAGCGACAGGGCCATAAGCATCGGTTGCAAGAGTAATGCCCAAAGTGGAAAGCATACCGACTGCTGCCAGCGCAATGCCATAGAGGCCGAGGCCGGTTTCGGCAGCGCCGCCGGATACAAAGTATGCAACCAGAATACATACAGCAATGATCAAAATGGGAAGTGCGGTGGAAAGCATACCCAAGGACAAACCGCCGATGATAATGGTGGCAGAACCGGTCTCGGAATTGGAGGCAAGCTTGCGGGTAGGCTTATAAGAATCAGAGGTGAAGAGCTCGGTGGATTGGCCGATTAAAACGCCGCCGATCAAGCCGGAAATAACGGCGATATATAGGCCGATGTTTTCTTTGCCAAGCAAGAACCATACAAGGGGGAAAGCTACGATTGCAATGAGAATGGCGCTGAAATTGGTGCCGCGGCTCAAAGCGCGGAGCAAATTCTTTTGAGATGCGCCTTCTTTAGTGCGTACCAAGAAGGTACCGAAGATGGAGCAGAGGATGCCAACTGCAGCCATCAGCATGGGGAGGAGCATGGCTTTGATATCCCCGCCAAATGCAGCAATACCCAAAGCGGATGCAGAGATTACAGAGCCAACATAGGATTCATAAAGATCGGCGCCCATGCCGGCAACATCACCAACGTTATCGCCCACGTTATCGGCGATAACAGCGGGGTTGCGGGGGTCGTCTTCGGGAATTCCGGCCTCAACTTTACCGACAAGGTCAGCACCTACATCGGCGGCCTTGGTAAAGATACCGCCGCCAACGCGAGCGAAGAGCGCCATGGAAGAAGCACCCATACCAAATGTCAGCATAGCAGAAGAGATAGCGGCTGCATCAAGCTTAAAGATGAATTTCAAGATCATGAACCATGCAGAAATATCCAGAAGTCCAAGGCCAACAACGGTAAAGCCCATGACAGAACCTGCAGAGAATGCAACACGCAGACCTTGATTTAATCCGGTGCGGCAAGCGTTGGCGGTTCTTGCATTAGAGAGGGTGGCAATCTTCATGCCGACAAAGCCGGAAAGGCCGGAGAAGAAGCCACCGGTTAAGAATGCGAAGGGTACAAACCAAGTGAGCAGACCAAATGCTGCCATGACGCAAAGAACGACGAACATACAAGCGAAGAAGACCAATACAATACTGTATTGACGCTTGAGATAGGCGTTGGCGCCTTTGCGGATGGAAGCAGAGATCTTTTTCATCAGATCGGTGCCTTCGGAGAATTTTAACACTTTATTTGCCATCAAAAGGGCAAACAATAATGCTACTACTGCACTGATAAATGTAACAATAACCAAGAGGTTTTCTGTAACGAACATCAGTAAATACTTCCTTTCATAATAAAATATTTTTAATTATACTATAAAATATTAGGAAATCAAGAAAAAAATAAAGAATTATTATGTAAATAACGAATAATAGTTATATCAAAATTGATATAACGCTAAAAGCAGAAAAATGTTGAAAAAATCTCATGAAGTGATATAATATTAAAAAATGAAGGTTTTGAAAAGTTTTGTTGGAGGGTGTTATGAATCAAGAGTTTGAATTAAGCCTTTTGAATGATTTTTATGAATTCACAATGAGCAATGGCTTTTATAATGAGAATAAAGGGGAGCGCATTGTCTATTTTGATGTGTTTTTCAGAAGGGTTCCCGATAAGGGAGGTTATGCCATTTGCTGTGGCTTGGATCAGATTATCGACTATATCTCTAATTTATCTTATTCGGAAGAAAATGTGGAGTTTTTGCGCCAAAAGAAACTTTTCTCCGATGGATTCTTAGATTATTTACGTAATTTTAAGTTCTCTTGTGATGTATATGCAGTGCCGGAAGGGACGCCGGTATTTCCGGGTGAGCCGATTCTCACCGTAAGAGGTCCTGCGATTCAGGCGCAACTTTTAGAGACAATGATTCTGCTTACCTTGAATCATCAAAGCCTGATTGCAACAAAAGCATCACGCATTGTGCGTGCGGCAGATGGCAGAGGAGTGAGCGAATTTGGTGCCAGACGTGCCCATGGAACGGCTGCTTCCGTAATGGGCGCAAGAGCTGCCTATATTGCCGGATGCACCGGTACTTCTAATGTGTTGTGCGATAAACTTTATGGCGTTCCTTGCAACGGGACGATGGCTCATAGCTGGGTGCAAAGTTTTGATTCTGAATATGAGGCATTTGAGGCCTATGCTCGAAATTATCCTCAATCATGTGTTTTGCTGATTGATACCTTTAATGTGTTGAAATCCGGCTTGCCCAATGCAATTAAATGCTTTGACAATGTATTGAAACCACAAGGCTGCAGGCCGGTTGCGGTGCGAATTGATTCCGGCGATATTACTTATTTATCAAAGAAAATTCGCGCGGTTTTAGATGCGGCAGGCTATCCTGATTGCAAAATCATGGTATCAAATTCTCTGGATGAATATATTATCCGAGATTGCATTAATCAAGGGGCTAAAATTGATCTTTTTGGTGTTGGTGAGCGCTTGATTACCTCTCGCAGTGAATCGGTATTCGGCGGAGTCTATAAGCTGGTGGCGGTTGAAGATGAAGAGGGGAATATTATTCCTAAAATCAAAATTTCGGAAAATATAGAAAAGATTACAACCCCATGCTTCAAGCAGCTCTATCGCTTCTTTTCCAAGGAAACCGGTATGGCAATTGCCGATTTGATTACACTCCATGAAGAGGTGATCGATGAGAGCAAACCCTATACATTGTTTGATCCTGTCCATACTTGGAAGGAAAAGGTTGTCAATGATTATGTGGCTACTCCTTTACTCAAACCGATCTTTCTCGGTGGAAAACTTGTCTATGAAAAACCGCAGACGATTGAAATCCGCTCTTACTGCTTGGAGCAATTAAGCCTATTGTGGGATGAGGTAAAGAGATTTGAGAATCCCCATGAATATTACGTGGATTATTCTCAAAAACTATGGGATATTAAGCATCAATTGCTAAAAAAACATTAAATTTTATTTTTGTAAAAAATAACCAAAACGGATGGTGATAAAATTTTCACACCATCCGTTTTGGTTATTTTGCACAATGAATTATGTAAACAAAATGCGTTCGGGTGGCCTTTGAGCTAAAAAATCAAATTTTTATTGGTCAAAATGTAAAATTATTATTGAAATTGTATATATATTGTGCTATAATCTTCGTGATAATATTGAATAGGTGAGTTATAACGTTTTTGTACATGTTGCTCAAAGCAGTGTGTCGAAAGATGTCAAAGTGGCTGATTTGTTCAATATGTGATCATTCTAAGTTGGAGGTAGATTATGAAAGACACAAGTTATGGCGCTGTTTTGAAGTCTTTGCTTGCGATCATCTTAATCATGGTCATGGCCCTTTCCATGGCCACCTTTGTCTTTGCAGACGAAGAGTTGGAAGATGCTGAGCAAGCAACCACCGAAGAAGGCGACGCAGAGGATGGAGCGACCGACGAAGAGATTGCTCAGCCTATCGTAACCGGTCCTGCCGAGACTGTTACTCCTGAGGGCTTGGAGGACAATCAGAGTTCTGTATCTGTGGTTGGATTCCATCGCGATGGGCGGTATGTTGACTACTATAACGAGCATCTGGATGCCGATAAAAAGCTTCCTGAAGTCCTCGTGGCAGGGAATGCTGTAACATCCGGCTCTGCTAAATACGCTTTGGCGGAGAATTATGAAGGCAAAAGCAATGTTCTTCTGATGGAGAAAGAGGGAACTCTTGTCTATACAGTCGATGTTGCTGAAACCGGAATGTATGCTTTGGAGCTGAGCTATTTCCCGCTCTTGGGCGATGGCAACGGAAAAGATTATGAGTTGCAAATTCTTATTGATGGCAAGCTTCCCCATAAGGATGCCGCTCGTTTCTCCATGAAGAGAAACTGGACCGATGAGGATGAGGAGAATCCTTTTGATTCCATCGGCAACGAGCTTTTCTCCAAGCAGGTTGAGGATGCAAAGTGGCTGATTAAGGATGTGCGCGATCCTGATGGTGTATTTGACGATTCTGTCAAATTCTATCTGACCAAGGGCACTCATACAATCACTTTGGATTATATCAGCGGCATTATGGCGATAGCTTCCCTTCGTCTTCACAATGAGGGAGAGGGAATTTCATATAATGATTACATAGCCATGTATGATATGGCGGGCGCTACCGATGCCACCGAGGAATTTATCTTGGAGGCAGAAAATTATGTGGACAAGAGTGAATCACTCCTTCAGCCTGCATACGACCGTAGTGATCCTAAGGTTACTCCTTATAGCATTAGTAAAACCAGATTGAATGTATTTGGCGGCGAAAGCTGGAGCACCAATACCCAAACCGTAAACTGGGAAATCAATGTTCCTGCTGATGGATATTATACCATTGGATTCCGCTATCGTCAGTCTTATGTAGAGGATTCTACCTCCTACAGAAGAATTTATATCGATGGGAAAGTTCCTTTCTATGAGGCAAATGCCATCGGGTTCCCCTTCGGCATCGGTTATAACTATAAGGTTATCGGCGGTGTTGATGAAAATGGGGAAGAATATGAATATAAATTCTATCTGACAAAAGGTACCCATGAATTCTCCATGGAGGTTGTAATCGGCGATATGGCTGAAATCAGCCGTAAGGTTGAGGATATCGTATATCAGCTCAACTATGTATATCGTAAGATTATCATCGTAACCGGAACCGAGCCCGATATCTATCGCGACTATGAGTTGGATAAGAAGATTGTTGATCTTGATGAAATGCTCAATTCTATCTATGAAGATATGAAGAGTGTTGAGCAAGATGTAATCGATATTAATGGCTCTCTTGGCTCTGCTACAATTCTTACCACCATGCTCAAGCAGCTGGAGGATTTCATTGAAGAGCCATATGCAATTCCCGAACGTCTTTCTACCTTTAAAGATAATATTAGTACTCTCGGCGCATGGATGCTGGATCTGCGCAATATGCCCGTGCAGTTTGATAAGGTTGTCTTTTCCGGTTCCGGAATGGAGCCTTCTCGGCAGACTGCAAACTTCTTTGAGAATCTGGCTCATGAAGTGCGTGCGTTCTGGTCTTCCTTCGTAGATGACTATACTTCTGTCGGTGCTGAGAGCTCTACCGGCCGTTCTCTTACGGTATGGGTAGGTACCGGCCGTGACCAAGCAATGGTATTGAAGACCCTTTGCGACAACTATTTCACTCCTCAAACGGATATTTCCGTTAATGTATCTTTGGTTCCCCTTGGGATTCTTTCCAAGGCCATCGTTGCAAGCCGCGGCCCCGATATTGCTTTGCATGTAGGCCGTTCTGAGCCTATGAATCTTGGTGTCCGTAATGCGGTATACGATTTGAGCCAATTTGAAGATTATGAGGAAATTGTAAGTTCCCGTTTCAGTAAGTATGCAATGGTTCCTTATACCTTGAGCACTACCAACGATAAGGGAGAGCAAATCAAAGAGGTTTATGCTCTTCCTGAAACTCAAAACTTCAGTATGATGTTCTATCGTACCGATATTTTTGCAGAGCTTGGTATTTCTCCTCCGAATACATGGGATGAATTCGATAATATTCTGCCCTATATCCAGGCAAATAATATGACAGTTGGCTTGGATTCCCATCTTGCACAAACTGCTCCCACCACCGGCGGTACTTTCTATACCTTCATTCTGCAAAATGGTAACACACCTTATACCGAAGACGGTACTGTTACCAACTTTACGCAGCAGTATTCCATTGATGCATTCCAAAAATGGACTCGTTATTATCTGCAATATGATCTGCCTACCGACTATAACTGGTACACCCGTTTCAGAAACGGTGAAATGCCCTTGGTATTGCAGGCTTATTCCAATATTACTTATCTTCAGGAATCTGCTCCTGAGCTGAATGGTCTTTGGGAAGCTCTGCCGATCCCGGGCACTTTGGATGAGGAGACCGGTATCATCAATCGTACCGAAGAATCCACCGGCATGTCCGCTTGCATGATTGTATCCAAGACAATTAATGCTGCAAAAGATCCCAAGCAGCAGCTTGAAGATGCATGGACCTTTATGAAATGGTGGACCTCTGATGAGACCTCTGCAGACTATGGTAACCGTGTTGAGATGGCGATTGGTTCTGTAGCAAGATATACGACTTCCAATATCAATGGCTTCAATAAGATTAAATGGTCTGCTGCTGAGGCTGCAGCAATCAAAGAACAGCGCGAGTGGGTACGCGAGACTCCTGAACTTGTAGGCGGTTACTATGTTGGCCGTAACTTGATCAATGCTTTCCGTAATGTTACCAACAACAGCGCAAATCCCCGCGAAAAACTATTCTATTATAATGAACAGATTAACGAGGAAATCTGGCGTAAGCGCAGTGAGTATAATCTGTCTGTACCGGAGGAGGCGAACAAATAATGGCAACTTCTTCTGCAAAACAAAGAGAACTTGATTTATTAAAGAAAAAGAAGCTGACTTTTTCTGAAAAAATGCAGATGACCTGGCAGCAGGTCAGAGAAAACAAGATTAACTATTTTATGATGTTGCCTTTCCTTGTTTTCTTCACTCTGTTTACTTTGATTCCCATCGGCGCTTCCGTTGTACTTTCTTTTACTCGGTACGACATTTTGAATTCGCCGGAGTTTGTAGGTTGGGATAACTATCTGAGAATGTTTATGGAAGATAGTGTATTTTTGCTTGCTTTGAAGAATACTCTTCAATTCGCAGTCATTACCGGCCCTGTGGGTTATCTTCTTTGCTTCGTATTCGCGTGGTTTATCAATGATCTTCCGCCCCTTGCGAGAGCATTCTTTACTGTTGTATTCTATGCACCCACCCTTGCAAACATCTACTTCATTTTCCAATACATTTTCAGTAGTGATATGTATGGTCTTTTGAACTCTGTGCTGATGAATATCGGTATTTTGGATGAGCCGAATGCTTGGCTTACCGATCCGGAGTATATGCTCAATATCGTAATTATCGTTCAGCTTTGGTGTTCTCTGGGTACCGGCTTCCTTTCCTTTGTTGCCGGTCTTCAGAATCTGGATCCCTCTCTTGCTGAAGCCGGTGCGATCGATGGTGTTCGCAATCGTTTCCAAGAGTTGTTCTACATTATTTTGCCCCAGATGGGCGGTATGCTGATGTTCGGTGCGGTTATGCAGATTGCCTCTGCCTTTGCAGTAGGTGGCATCTCAGCTGCGTTGCTGGGTTCGCCGTCCGTTGATTATGCAGGCCATACCTTGGTATTGCATATTTCCGACTTTGGTCATACCCGTTTTGAGTTGGGCTATGCATCGGCTATTGCCGTTGTGCTCTTTGCGCTGATGATTGTAACCAAAGCGGTTATTAATAAGCTGCTTGCTCGGTTCTCACATGATTAAGGAAAGGAGAGTGATTATCAATGTCAACTAAATTAAGAAGAACAAAGATTTCTGTTGCAGGCGACATTACAACCTATCTGTTACTCGCTCTCTATGCCGGTATTATGGCGCTTCCTTTGTTCTATGCAATTATCCAGTCTTTGAAGCCTTATAATGAGCTGTTCTTGTTCCCTCCGCGCTTCTTTACTAAGAACCCTACATTGATGAACTTCAGAAAGCTCTTTGATCTTACCTCTACCTCTTGGGTACCTTTCTCAAGATATGTATTCAACACCATTGCCAATACCTTGATCGGTACAGTCATTCATATTATTTCTGCTGCAATGTGTGCTTATCCTTTGGCAAAGAATAAGTTCCCCGGAAAATCTTTGATTTTTAATCTGGTTGTTTGGTCGCTGCTGTTTACCGGTGGTGTTACCGAGATTCCGGTATATTTGGTAATGTCTCATCTGGGCATTGTTGATACTTATTTCGCTTATTGGCTCCCCGAAATTGCTGCTACCATGGGTATCTTCCTCTTGAAGCAAAGTATGGCTGAGGTGCCTGATGCAATGGTCGAGGCTGCCAGAATCGATGGTGCAGGGGAGTGGAAGATCCTTTGGACGATTGTAATGCCTTCTGTTAAACCTGCTTGGCTGACCCTTGCAATTTTCTCCTTCCAAAGAAACTGGAACGCCACAGCTGCTTCCTATATTTATACAGAGACATTAAAGACTTTGCCAACCGCTTTGAGCCAGATCACCGCAGCAGGAAGCGTTGCCCGTGCCGGTGAGGCGTATGCCGCATCGGTGCTGATGATGATCCCGCCGATTGTGTTCTTTATCTTTGCTCAGAGCAGTACGGTTAAAACCATGGCACATGCCGGTATTAAGGGTTAAAGGGAGGTGCACGGAATGAAAAATAAATTGATTAAATTCGGTGCAGTTGTGATGGTTATGATGATCATCGCTTCCATGCTTGCCCTTCCTTCATCTGCTTATATTGCTTATAATACCTACAATTATAATTATTATGGCGAAGCAGTTGAGACCCCTTCCGGTTATACCCCCGAAAAGGTTTACTATGGCTCTGATCTGGGAGTTGGGATTCTTAATAATCCTGTAGACCTTTATGTAAGCCCTCAGGACGAAGTTTATATACTGGATTATGTGGGCAACAATAATGACGCAGTTTTGCATATTTTTGATAAGAACTTAAAGCTTATTAAGTCTTTATCAACCCTTAAGGCAAACGGCCATGATTATACCATGGTGTTGCCTGAAAGCCTTGTAGTAGATAAATATGGCTATATTTATATCTGTGATACAGGGAACAAGCAAATTTTGAAGCTCGATAAAGATAAGAGCGGCAAGATTGTTCAGACAATCGGAGCGCCTAATTCCGATCTTTTTGAAGGCGATTTCAAGCCTTCTAAGATTGCGATTGCAAAGAATATGTCTTTGTATGTCATTAGCAGCGGATGCCTGGATGGAATTATGGAATTTAATGAATACGGCGTATTTCTGCGGTATTTCGGTGCACCGGATGTTCAGATGACTTTGAACGATCTTGTAAACTTGGCTTGGAGACGTGCATATCGTTCTTTGTTTGGTAAGGGTGTAGATGATTCATTCCTTACATATGTACCTACTGAATTTGAAAACATGGTTGTAGATGACTATGGCTTTGTATATGCACTGATGGCTACTACCAAGGATCAAAATACCGATCAGTTGTTTAAGATGAACTTCCTCGGTAGTAATATTTTGGATCCTCAGGCGAAGAGCACCAAGAAGGTAAATTCCACTCTTTCGGCAACCTACGGTGATTTGGTTCGTCGTGCCACTTCCGGTCAGGGCAATATCTTTGTCGATGTTGCAACTGATAGTGATGGTTTTATCACTATGCTCGATGGAAACTTGAAGAAGATTTTTGAGTATGATGCAGAGGGCAACCTGACTTTTGTCTATGGTGGTGATGGCCAGCAGCAAGGTTTCTTTAGTAAGCCTGTTGCAGTTGCAAAGCTTGGAAAGAAAACTTTGGTAATCGATCGCTATTTTGGCACTCTTACAGTATTTGATCATACTCATTACGGCGAAAAGCTTCATAATGCAATTGTTCTTTATGACGAGGGCCTTTATGATGAGGCTGAAGAGTATTGGGATGTTGTTTTGAAGTATAATGCCAACTGTGAGCTTGCTCACATCGGTCTTGGTAAAGTTTATTATCAATATGGTAAGTATGAAGAAGCAATTAATCACTTTATGCTTGCTAATGACCGTAAGAACTATCAGGATGCTTATGCCCTTTATAGAGAGGCTTTGCTTTCCGATCATTTCGGATTGATTATGACCTCCCTTTTGGTACTGATCATCCTCTGGATTGTATGGCGGATTTTTGGAAAATCCATTATTTCCGCAATTAAAGAACGTAAGCAAGGAGGTGGAGATGATGACGATTCAGAAATTATGGAGTGATTTATTTGTTCTTTTGAGAAGATTATATGTAAGACTTTTTGAAGGCAAAAAGAATCCGTTTTTGATGCTGACTCACCCTTCGGAAACCTTAGAGGATCTGAAGTATAAAAGAAACGGCTCTCGTTTTTTTGCTACTTTGCTTCTTCTTTTATTCTCTGTCTCTGCTATCATTAAAGAGGTAGCGACCGGCTTTATCTATACCACCTTGCGAATCAAGGATTTTAACATTCTGATCGTATTGTGTACGTCCGGTATCCTGGTTTTGCTGTTTGTTGTCGGTAACTGGGCGTTGTGTACCTTGCTCAATGGTGAGGGTAGGGCAACTGATATTTATATCATGACCTGCTATAACCTGACCCCGTTGATCATCTCCAATTTCTTTACGACCATCATGTCCAGAGTTTTGGTTGAAGATGAATTTGTCTTCGTTAATATTATCGCCACATGTCTTTCTATTTGGTTTGTAGTATTAATGTTTTATGGAGCAATGGTAATCCACAACTATACATTCTGGGGTACATTCTTTAACCTTATTATGTCGTTGGTTGCTATGGCGGTTATCTTTTTCTTGATATTCTTGTTTGTGGTATTGGTTCAGCAGATTTATGTGTTCTTGATTACCATTTATACTGAATGTCGAATGCGAATATTGGGCTAAGAAAGGAGCAAAATATGAAGAAAATTATTTCAATATTTTTAACATTTGTCTTGCTCCTGTCTTGCTTCTCTACTGTTGCTTTTGCTACAGAGGAAGCTCCCGCTGATACTTCGGCAGTCGCAAGCAATTTCAGCTTGGTGAATTCCAATAAGAATCTTGCATTGTATGTAGATTCCAATGATGGCTCTTTTGCGGTATTAAATAAAAAGTCCGGCAAAGTTTGGTATTCCAATCCCTTGGATTGGGAAAGCGATACCCAAGCCACCGGTGAAACCAGAGATGAGCTTACTACTAAAATGACTGTTCAATATCTGAATAGTTCTTATAGTACCATTACCGTTACCTCTGCAATTGCTTCTGTTATTGCAGAGCGGCAGGGGCAGGATTATATCCTTACTTATTATTTCAAGAGCAGTGATACCAACTTTGCAATTCCCGTACGTCTTTCCCTGAAGGAAGATTATCTCCATCTTGAGTTGATGATTGATAAGATCAAGGAATTGGGTGATAGCCGTATCATATTTGTGAAGCTTTATCAATTCTTTGGTGCTGCAAATAAGAAGGATTCCGGCTATGTAATGATCCCTGATGGCACCGGCTCTTTGATGAAATTCAATTCCAACATTCAAAACTCTTATGAGTTTGGTGCAAGTGGTGAAGGCGTATTTTATGCGCCTAACCCCACTGAGGTGGCAGAACAGGCGTATTTTATTAACTGGAACGAAGCCTTGCGCTTACCTATTTACGGTGTTGTAAAAAATGGTGATGCATATTTGAATATCATTGAGAGCGGTGCGGCAATCAGTGAGTTCAGAGGCTATATTTCCGGCTTCAAGAATAATTACAATACGGCATATGTTCAAGTCAATATTCGCGATACCCAAAGCCGCAGAACGGCTACCGGTGCCGGCGGAAGCGGTTTGTATTATACAGACGAAATGCCTGAAAATTATATCGCAAGATATTATTTCATGACCGGCGACGAGGCTGATTATTTTGGCATGGCCGATATCTATCGCGATTATTTGATTGAGGAAGAAGGGCTTACCCCTGTTGATGAGTCGATCTCTAATGCACTTTGCATTTCTCTTTATGGTGCTGTAAAGAAACCGAAGCATTTCCTCGGTATTCCTTATACCGGCCAAGATGCTTTGACCACCTATAATGAAGCTGGTGAATTGATTGATCGCCTTGCTGAAGATAAGGTCGGCAAGACTTATATCAATTATCTTGGCTGGGGTGCCGGCGGTTTGGAGACTACTATGTCCACCGAATTTAGTGCCAACTCCAAATTGGGCGGAAAGAAAGAATTGAGCAAATTACTGAAGAAGGCAGAAGATAATGGCGTAATGCTTTCCTTTGATGTGGATCTTCAGGCGTTCTATAGTAATAATTCAAGACTTAAGAAATTCAGACATACTGCCTATAGCTTGGATTCTTCTCCTGTAACCATTTATAAGAGCAGAATCTCTGCGGCAGGTTCTCTGACCAAGCAGGAAATTCTGCATCAATTGATCCATCCTTTGTATGCTGAGCAATTTGCAATTGAGTTTATCAAGGATGCATCCAAAGCAGGTGTTACCAATTTCTCCTTTAATACCATCGGCGACTCTCTCTATTGCGCATATAACCTTCGCAACGAGTGTACCCGCGATAAATCTGCACAAGCCATGATGGATGTTTATACTTCTGCAGATGAGCTGATCGGGGATAAGGGGATTGTAAGTACCTCCGGCGGTAATGGATATGCAATGTCTAAGGTCGATAATGTTGTAGATGCACCTGTTTATGGTAGCCACAATAATATTTCCTTAGAGCAGATCCCGTTCTATCAAATTGTTTTCCGCGGATATGTTAATCTTGCCAGCAACGAGGTAAACCTTGATTCTGAGCAGGATGATCTGATTCTGAAACTTGCTGAGACCGGTATGAGTATGTATTACTTACTGATGGATGCTGAATCCACCTCATTCCACGATACCAAGTTTACCGCATCTTATGCGTGCGAATTAGATGATCACTATGATGATATGCTTGCAAATTATAAGCGTCTTGCCCCTGTATATAAGGCAGTTGGCAGCAGCATGATTTCCGATTATAAGCGCGTATCTCAAAACCTGAAGGTTACAACCTTCAGCAATGGTGCCAAGGTATATGTGAACTACGGCGATGCAGAGGCAACCGTCGATGGTGTTAAGATTGGCGCCAGAAACTTTACTGTGGTAGGAGGTGCAGAAGCATGAGCAAGCAAGTAGAACAGATGAATAATGAAAATCTGGAAGCTCAGGTTGAAGTTACCGAAATCGCAGAAGAAGTTGTAGAGCGTGATCCCGATTATAATAAGAAGATCGCTGCTACATTGAGCCGGCAGAATCCCAAGCGTGCAAGAGAGATCGCTAAAGAGCGGCTTGCTCAGATGTCTCCCGAGCAGATTGCTGCACTTCGTGCCGCGAAGATCGCAAAGCTTGAAGCAATTAAGGCAGCCGCATTGGCTGCTGAAGCGGAAGCGGAGCGGTTGCGCATGGAGGCGATTTCTAAGAAGCAATTGAGTGATGAACAAAAAGCGCAACTTGTTGAGCAGCTTTCCCAACTTTCTCCGGAGCAGCTTGATGCTGTGCGCGAGAATCGTGCCGCAAAAGCGGAACGTGATGCGCGACTTGCAGAACTTACGGAAGTTAAAAATGAGAAGAAGGCACCGGCAAAGGCTAAAAAGAAAGCCTCTAACAAGAAGAAACATTCAATTTCTTATGAATCCAAACAGTCTTTTGTAGGCTTTATGTTTGTATTGCCCTGGTTCATCGGATTTTTGCTCTTCTTTGCAGTACCTTGCTTCCAATCCTTGATGTTCTCCTTTTCCAACGTATCTGTCTTTGATGGATATGCATGTACTTGGAATAATTTCGACAACTACAAGGAAATTCTTACAGGGGACGCTATCTTCCTGAAGAACCTTACCTCAACTCTTACCAATCTTGCAATCAACGTACCGATCATTTTGATCTTCAGCTTGTTTGTAGCAGTGCTTTTGAATCGTAAGTTTAAGGGCCGTGGATTGGTTCGTGCAATTTTCTTCCTTCCTGTAATTGTTACCACCGGTGTTGTAATGACTACCTTTAATTCTACCGGTGATGCTTCCGCAGTTATGGCAGGTAATGTAGGTAATGGTGTGTTGTTTGAGGTTGCAAATGCAGCTGAGTTCTTGGGAGAACTTGGATTAAATGAAAAGCTTACCGAGTATATGACAATGGTTGCTGATCGTATCTTTGATGTGGTATGGGATTCCGGCATCCAGATTCTGCTGTTCCTCGCTGCATTGCAGGGCATCTCTCCCTCTCTTTATGAGGCAAGCGATGTAGAGGGTGCGACAGCATGGGAAACCTTCTGGTTAATCACCTTCCCCAATGTAGCACCGATCATTTTGGTCAACATTGTATATACGATCGTTGATACCTTTGGTGATACGGATAACGCTGTGTTGAAGCAAATCAACAGCCTTGTAAATGTAACCTTTAACTTTGGTGGAGCGGCAGCCGCTTCCTGGATCTTCTTCCTGACGATCATGGCGATCATTGGCGCTGTATTCGGGATCTTTAAGCTGCTCACCTGGAAATCTCAGTAAAGGAGGGAATAGAATATGCAAATTATTAAAGCATTCAAACATCAGTTTGGCGCAAATCGTAAGAAAGCTGATAGCAGAATGTGGGCTTATATGCTTGCAAAGTTTATTGCTAACCTTTCGATTGCTTTGATTCTGATTGGTCTTTCTTATATTATTCTCTACCCTCTGATCTATAGTATTTCTCAGGCTGTACGTACGCAGTCGGATATGTATGATACTACGATTATCTTTATCCCGAAGCATTTTACACTTGAGAATTTCAAGACTGCATGGACCGTCTTGGATTTCCCCACAGCATTGAAGAATACATTTAACATTTCTTTCTGGTCCACGATTTTGCAGGTGTGCTCTTGTGCGCTGGCAGGCTATGGATTTGCGCGGTTTAAGTTCCGCGGAAAGAATTTGCTGTTCTTCTTGGTACTGCTGACCATAATCGTACCGCCTTCCACTATTATGGCTCCTCTTTATACCAGCTTCCGTCAGTTTGACCCTCTCTATGTGGCTACTGCGATGAATGCATTTGGTTGGATTAGTGAGCCCTATTTGGAGCTGACGGATTCACTTTGGTCCTTCATTTTGCCGGCATTCTTCGCTTCCGGTTTGAAGAGCGGTTTGTTTGTATTCGTCTATCGTCAGTTCTTCCAAGGCTTCCCCAAGGAGCTGGAGGAGGCTGCTTATATTGATGGTTGCGGCTCCATGAAAACCTTCTTGCGGATCTTGGTGCCCAATGCTGTACCCGCCTTCACCACCGTATTCTTGTTCTGCATCGTTTGGTATTGGAATGATTATTATACCGTACCGATGTTTGTGCCGAATATGGACACATTGCCCAGCATGCTTGGCAATATGCATTCCAACATGACAACTTACGGCGGTGCTTTCCGCGGGATGGATACGATTGCTCTTTATCCCATCCTGCGTGCAGGAATTGTGCTCTATATTTCTCCGTTGCTGATTACCTTTATTATCTTGCAACGTAAGTTTACCGAATCGATTGCTCGAAGCGGTATTGTGGGTTAATGAATTGTGAGCCAATAATCTGAAATAATGAAAACGGTTGTAAAACAGAAAGTTTTACAACCGTTTTTTTCAAAAATTCATGTGTTCTACAAAATTTCCAACTGCTTTTATGGCGTTGCCTGCAGTTTTGGTCATGGCTTTTTTAGGCTTTGCTTTTTTTACAACCATTCCTGCTGTTGCTCCTAAAGCCGCGCCTGCAATCATTGATAAAATCATTGTTTTAGTCTGCTTCATAAGAGTTCATCCTTTCTTTTTATTGTTAATAGTATTTCAAAATTATTAAATATTATTTACTTTCATTTGCAAATAATATATAATAAACATATGGCAAAAAATTGTCGTTTTTTGGAGTGTTAATATGAGATATTATCAGATGAATGGCGAAGAGGTTGCCGCAGCCCTTTCGAGCAATCTAATATTCGGTTTGCAGAATCAAGAGCGGCCCGATACACATGGCGAAAATAATTCTTTGGTTTCTACCATAAATGGGATTAAAAAGGTGATTTTTGATAAATTCCTATTTTTGGATATTTTGCCATTGGTTTGCTATGTGATTACCATTGTTTTTTCGATATTAAATCATACAGGGGAGCTTTTGATTGCATCCGGTGTTGCTTTTGCGTTTTTTTTGCTTTCCTACATGGGCTTTGCTTGGATATTATATATCTATCGCAGAAAATTTTTGAATCGTCTTTCATCTGAAAACGATAGTGTGTTGGTGATAAGAGAAGGAAAAGAGCAAAAAATCACTGCCGATCAGCTTATGATCGGAGATATTCTTTTGCTTCGAAAAGGAATGATTCTTCATGCGGATGCGCGGATTATTTCTGCCGAAAATTTATATGCTGATGAAAATTATGTTTTTTCTTCCTCCATTCCTGCGAGAAAATCCTTTGAAGCCCTTTCTCCTCCCAATTTGCTTCCTGAATTGCAGGAGAATATGCTTTGGAAAGGCAGCTTTATTGCAAAGGGGAGCGGCAGAGCGATTGTAACCGATTTGGGAGAGAATTGTTATATTGATAAAACCGGTGGTCGTGCTTCGGAAAAGCAACATTCGGGGTTCTATAATAAGCAGAGAAATATAGGCCAATTTTCTTCTTTGGCGTATATTTGCTTGCTTTTAATTGTATTTCTGATTGCGGCTGTATGCACATCCCGGTTTGTCGAATTAATCCTTTTACTCGGCGTAATGTGTTCCTTTATTGCTCTGAATCCGGTGTTGCTGCTTACAGAATGGAATTACTACAGAACGGCAGAGTTGCTTTATCAAAGAGGCGCTCATATCCGCACGATTGAGTCTTTTGATGGTATGAGCAAAGAAAAGAATATTTATTATTCAACCAAAGAACTTCTTGATCGGCAAATCTCCTATGATGAAATTATTTCCCTTGATGAAAGAGGCGAAAACCAGCTTTCCTATTTTGCTCTTTGCGTGGGGAAATATCCAATTTATTCTGCTGTAAAAGACTCTTTTGCTAAATTAGGAATCAATTATGAAAAATTAGAGCGTAATTTTCCGGTATATCGAAGCGAGAAGGATGAGAATGGAGTGATTTTCAGCCTTTTTGCAAATGAGGGAAAGTCAACAGTTGTTGCAGCAGGATATTGGAAAGATGTGTTGCCCTATCTTTCTCGCTATGAAGATGATCTGCTTCAAAAAATTGATGCTGCTGAAGCGGAGGGTAAGTATATTTGGCTGATGGCTGTATCTTCAATTGATTTAATTCCAAATCAGTTGGATCGTTCTTCTTTAATGGGCAAAATGAAAGTTAGAAGTTTTCTTTCTTTTAATATTTTGGAAAATAAGGAGATTGCCGAAAAGATTCGCGAATTGAAAAAATCTAAAATGTGTGCATTTTTAGTGAATGAGCATAGCGATGCGTTGGGTCAATATATTATGGGGCTTTATGGAATGGATGATCTTCTCTTAGCTCCTCCGAAAAATCCTTGCTATAGTTTGCCCAAATTGAAGAAAAACCCCTATGTGGTCAATGCGGATGTATCTCCCATTGCCCAGCAACGAGCTCATGTAGTTATAAAGGGTGAGATATCTGCTCAAGATGTTATCTATCGCGTGAAATGTATGTTTTGCGGAATCAAAAGATCGTTGGGGTTCTTGGCTTGCTTTGCCGGGCTGATGATTTTAACGGTTTTGACACTCTTTTTAAGAAATTTGCCTTTGCCCGCAATTATATATCCGATGCTTCTGATCAAAATGCTCCTGATTTGTCCGTGCTATTACCTTACAGAGACTGTGGGAAATTGCAACCAATATAATCGCAGCATGATCCTTGGTGCCTTTTGCGGATTTGTTGGGTTCGTTGCATCATTGCTTGGTTTTGAAGTTGCGTTTTTAGCATCCGGTCTATCCATGGTTATCCTTTCATTGACCTTAATGCTTTCGGTGCGGCGGTTGAGACCTTTGCGGTTTAAGGATGTTTTCATTCTTCTTTTAGCGTTGGTGATTGCAATATTCCCGTGGATTTTTCTCGGTGGTAATTGGATTGCAGCAATTTTATTTGCATGTTTCCCACCGGCGGCTTCGTATATTATTAATTTATATTACTAAATTTGAAAATACCATCGAAAATGATGGTATTTTCTCTTTTATTGTTGTATAATGATTAAAGAAAGAAAAAGGGGAGATAAAATGGAAAAGCAAATGGAAACGGAATATCGGACCGATCTGGTATTTGGCAGAAATAATGTGAGCGAATTGCTCAGCTCTGAGACGCCGGTTGATAAGGTTTATTTGGCGGGGGATCCCAAAAATGGCAATTTCAAAAAAATTGTAGCCTTATGTAAAAGTAAAGGAGTTCCAATCGTTCATACCGATTCGGCTGCTATTAATAAAAAGGCACCTAATGTCAATCATCAGGGTGTTTTGGCATATTGCGCGCAAAAAGAATATGCTTCTGTTGAGGATATTTTGGCAGTTGCGGAAGAGCGTGGTGAAGCACCTTTTATCATTATTGCAGATGAAATTGCAGATCCCCATAATCTCGGCGCAATTCTTCGTTCTGCCGATGCGTTTGGTGCTCATGGTGTGATCATATCTAAGCGCCGCGCAGCGGGGCTTACTCCATCTGTAGCGAAAGCCAGCGGGGGAGCAATGCATTATATCCCTGTGGCAAGAGTGGCAAATCTTGCGCAAACAATTGAGATGCTAAAAGAAAAGAATATCTGGGTATATGGCTGCGATATGGCAGGTGAACATTTATATTATGAGCAGGACTACTCCGGCGGTGTTGCATTGATTGTGGGAAGTGAGGAATCCGGCATTTCAAGAATTTTGAGGGAAAAATGTGATTTCTTTGTGAGAATTCCCATGAAAGGTAAAATCTCTTGCTTGAACGCTTCTGTAGCTGCATCGGTGATTATGCAGGAAATATCAAAAAAGCGATAAGGAGTTATATCAATGAATTATGAGCCAAAGGATCAAGAATCGATCTTCGACGAGATTATGTCGAAGATTGAATCTATTCAACAGGATCATATAATCGAAAAATCTCAGAAAATCATCGATGAACATGAGCAAAGCAGCATTGTGGATGAAGCGATCTTTGATGAGATTAAGAATTCACCTCATGAGTTCAAATCCTCGAAGCCTAAATCGCCTATCCGCAAGATATTTGATGAAGAAGAGGATGAGAATACAGCCGAAGAAGAGCAACCAATCCATGCAGCAGCAATTTATGAAGAGCCGCTGGATGATATTGAGGATTATGAATCTGAAGATGAGCGCGATGAAATTTATCGGGATCTGAAAAATACAGTGGGGAAGATGGCGGCAAAATCTATCATTCTATTTTTAATTGCTGTCATATCTTTATATTTGTTTATTGCCGGCTTTAAGCCCGCGCTGTTTGGCAACAATGTAGATACTGTATGGTTTCAAATTATCCATCTTGCCTTAGATGGAGTCTGCTTCTTCTTTTCTTTTTCCATTTTTACGCAGGGGCTTCTGCGTCTATTACGTGTAAAGGCCGATACCGATACGATGCTTGCCTTACTTTGCATTTCATTGATAATTGTTCGTGTTGTTAATCTGATATCGCCCGATCTTTTGCCTTATTCATTGAATTTAGAGCCGATGCTTACTGTTGGCTTATATTTCAATGTAATCTCAAAGAAAAAGATTGCGGCAAATATTAAGCGAAATTTCAAACATTCGGCTTCCGGGGGAGATAAGCTTACTCTCAGCATGCCGATTTCATGCGAGACCAATAATAATTTGATTTTAGAAACCGGTGAGGGAGGAGATGTTGTTTATGCCCATCGGACAGGCTTGATCTCTCGATTTATCGACCATAGTTATAGTGATTATGATTGGGATCAGGGTATTCAGCGGTTTCTTTTTGGCACATTGCTATTTATCATTGCAGGATTTATCGCATTAATTCAGCTTGTTGGCTGGGGTGAGGCGATTTTGTTTCCCGCGGCGTCTTTAGCAGTTTCTTTGCCATTTTTTGCTCGTTATTTTTATGCCAATTCAATTTGGAAAGTGGGTAAAAAGGTAAGAAAACGCGGAGGTGTATTAACTTCGGCAAAATCTGCCCATAAGCTGAAGGATGCTGAACTTTTGATTGTTTCTGAGGAGGAGCTTCTTGGGGAAGATGCTGTCCTTCTGCAGGGAGTTAAGGCGATCGGTGATATGCAAATTGATCGGTTAATTACGAATCTGGCGGCGCTTTTTAGCCATGAGAATACCCCGCTTCGCACTTTGTTTTTGAAAATGATTGATTCTAATTCTGTATCCCTTCCCAGAGTAGATGACATTTATTATCATGAAGGAATGGGCTATACATGCTTGATTGATAGTAAAATGTTTTTGGTGGGTAACGCGGAATTTATGAAAAATTTTAATATTGAATTCCCGAAATCGCTTATGGAATTAAACCTGAGTGGTTGCAAGTTTCCGGTTTATGTGGCTTATCATAAATCTCCGGTTGGCGTATTTATCGTTGGCTATGAAAGCAATAAGCATACAATGGATGGATTGCTTTATGCCGAAGAAAAAAATCTCGGCATCGGTGTGGTTTCCCGTGATTTTAATTTTGGACCGGAACTTTTGAAAGAACTGTATCCCATGGTTCATGTTGATTCCTTTGTTCACTTTATTACAAAGAAGACCGGTGAGGAATGTATGGAGCAGCTGGTTCCTAAGGCGAAATCTGCCGATTTGGTATCTTCGAGAAATGGATTTAAGGGGCTTGTAGCTTCTTTGCTGGGTGCTAAGAAACTACTTTCGGCCTTGAAAACCAATCTGTTTATTCGTATCCTTTATGCAATTCTTTCCATGGCATTGATCTTTTTTATCGCTTTGAGTGGTTATTCTGCTAATACGGCCCTTCAAATTTTGGCATTTCAAGGGATTTGGATGGTTCCGGTTTGTGCAATTTGTATATTTTGCAAATAATTCGCTAAACGCTTGAAATTTGTTTGTTCATATTGTATAATATCTGTATCAAATTATTTAGAGCAATTTCAATGTTGAAATTGCGAAAGGAGAATCAATTATGAGCACCTCAGCGGTAAACATTCGTAACATTTGTTTGATCGGTCATAAAGGAAACGGTAAAACTACTTTGGCCGAATCCATGCTTTATTTTGCAAAGGCAACCGATCGGCTGGGGAAGATTGAGCAAGGAAATACGATTCTGGATTTTGACGCAGAGGAAATCAAGCGTAAAATTTCGATCTCTCTTTCTTTGGCGTCTTTTGAATATCGCAATACGAAGATCAATTTGATTGATGTACCCGGTAACTATGATTACGAGGGCGATCAGATTTCTGCTTTAGAGGTTGCAGATCTTGCATTGATTGTATTGACTGCTAAGAATACTGTATCTGTTGGTACAGAGAAAGCATGGCAGAAGACAGAAAGAAAGCAATTGCCTCGCGCATTCTTTGTAACCGGCTTGGATGATGCCAATGCTGATTTTTATAGCATTGTTGAGCAGCTTCACGCAAAATTTGCAAGCTCTCAGATTTTGCCGATCACCTTACCTTTGGTCGAGGATGGCAAGGTAGTGGGCTCGGTAAACGTAATTACCAACGAAGGCTATCGTTACGGCGAGGGTAAAGTGCCTGTACCTGCCAATATGCAGGATAAGGTTAATACTTATTTTGATTCTGCATTGGAAGCAATTGCAGAGACAGATGAAGCATTGATGGAAAAATTCTTTGCAGGCGAACCCTTCACGGAGCTTGAGCTTGCAGAGGGCTTGAAAAATGCGATCGTGCAGCGTTCCATCTATCCCATTTTCAGCGGTGTTCCCACGGAAGTACGCGGTGTTGCGCAGCTTTTGGATGCGATGGTTGATTATTTCCCCAATCCTCTTTCCAAGGGCAATGTTAATGTTGCGAAGGGTGATGAGGTTGTGGAGCTGGCATGCGTTCCTTCCGGCCCGACCGTTTTGAGTATTTTCAAAACAGTCGCGGATCCATTTGTAGGTAAGATGTCCTTCTTCAAGGTTTATTCCGGTACTGTTAAAAAGGACGCTACTTATGTTAATGTTGCTAAAGACAGCACTGAGAAGATCGCTCATGTATACGCGCCCTTTGGCAAGAAGCAAAATGAGGTGGCAGAATTGGAAGCCGGTGATATCGGGGTATTTACCAAATTGGTATCTGCCGCGACTTCCGATACTTTGTGTGATAAAGATTTCCTTGTAGCAATTCCTGCAATTGAGTTCCCCAAGGCAAATTATAGTAAGGCGGTTGTATCAACGGCTAAAGGGGATGAAGAGAAGATTGCCCAAGGCATCAATCGTATGATCGAGGAAGATCCTACTTTGATTTTGAATAATAATCCTGAAACCAAGCAGCTTGTCCTTTCCGGTTTTGGTGATCTTCAGCTTGATGTTGTTGTATCTAAGCTTGCTTCTAAATTTGGCGTTAATGTCAAATTGGATGATGTGAAGGTTCCTTATCGCGAGGCCATTCGCAAGAAGGTTAAGGTGGAAGGAAAGCATAAGAAACAATCCGGCGGTCATGGTCAATACGGCCATGTATGGATTGAGTTTGAGCCTCTCTTTGAGGGTGAATTTGAATTTACCGAGTCTGTTTTCGGCGGATCTGTCCCGAAAAACTATTTCCCCGCAGTAGAAAAAGGGCTCCGTGATTCCATTAAAAAGGGTGTTCTTGCAGGGTATCCTGTTACCGGCTTGAAGGCTACCTTACTGGATGGATCTTATCACCCCGTAGATTCTTCTGAAATGGCGTTCAAAACTGCTGCATCTATTGCCTTCAAAGAAGGGATGAAGCAGGCAAATCCTGTATTGCTGGAGCCTGTAGGCACACTTACTGTTCATGTTTCCGATGCGCTGATGGGCGATATAATTGGTGATATCAATAAACGGCGCGGCCAAATCCTCTCCATGGATGCATCTGAAGTTCGTGGTTATAAGATTGTGCAGGCGATCGTACCCATGAGCGAGATGAATTCTTATGCAATGGATCTGCGTAGTATGACTCATGCTCGTGCTAACTTTGATTTCTCTTTCTTAGAGTATCGTGAAGCACCTGCCAATATTACCCAAAAGGTAATTGCAGAAAAGGCTGAATAATTGAATACAACAGACCATATAAATTAACGAAAACGATTTGGAAGAGGTTAGAGTTATGTTTATATGGTCTGTTAAATTAAATCGCAATTTTTTATGGGGTATTTGTGCGGCGCTTTGCCTTTCTATAGGCGTGGCTGCTGTGGCGTCTTCAAAGGATACTACAGATGTATTGAAAAACACTGTGAATATCAAAGCTGAAACCTATGAGCAGCAAGTGGAGCTGCTTCAATCTTTTGGCTACGAAGCAGAACCTCAGCCGGTTCTCATTGAAGAGATTATTATTCCTGCGGAATTTGATGAGCGCTATGAGGAATATAATAACCTTCAAAAACTCAGCGGCTTTGATTTGTCGAAATATAAAGGATCAAGAGCAAAAAAATATACATATCGTGTAACAAATTATCCCGATCATCCCAACGATGTTGTGGCAAATATTTTGGTATATGGTAATAAAGCCATCGGAGGCGACATATCTTCTACAGCGCTGGAAGGATTTGTTCATGGATTTGTTAAGGAATAGTTTAATGAAATGCGGTTAGATAAATATTTATGTGATACATTGAATATGACCCGTACTGAAGCAAAAAAAGCCATTTCCGGTGGTCGTGTTGCGGTCAATGAGATTGCTGCAAAGAGCGGAAGCCTTCAGGTAGTGGAAAAAGATTTGGTTTCTTTGGACGGAAGCCCTGTGAGTTACCGGCGATATTTTTATATTATGCTGCATAAACCGCAGGGCTATGTCTGCGCCAATACCGATCGTCGCAGCAGGACCGTATTTGATCTTCTTCCCCAAGAATATCGCAAAAAGGATCTGTTTGTCTGCGGAAGATTGGATAAGGATACCACCGGCCTTGTACTTTTGACAAATAATGGAACGCTTGCTCATCGGATCCTCGCGCCTAAAAAATGTATTTTCAAAGAATATATTGTAACATTACGGGATAAAGTTTCTAAAGAAGACATTATGAAATTAGAAGAAGGTCTGAAATTGAAAAGCGGACAAACCTTTATGCCTGCATATTTTTATCCCGATCAGCCCAATCGTGGTTTGCTGAAAATCAGCGAAGGGAAATTTCATCAAATCAAAAGGATGTTTGCGTCTCTTGGGAATGAAGTGGTTGCCCTTCATCGCAAATCCATCCACGGCCTGACGTTGGATGAGAGCTTAGCAGAAGGGGAGTGCCGTTATCTGACCGAAGCCGAGATTGTAGGCCTTGAGCAGGTAATTTAATGTGCAATTCAACTAAAAAACACCTTGATTTTCTTTAATGACACCCTATATTGTGCAGTTTATACAAAATGTAAACATTAAATTTGTGAAAAAAAAGTATTTCAATTTTTATATAGTTGTGGTATAGTTAACATAAGAATTTATGCTTCATTAGGAGGTTCAAGATTATGGCAAGTTTGTCATTGAAAGGTATTTACAAAAGATATCCGGGCGGCGTTGTAGCAGTTTCCGATTTTAATCTGGAAATCGAGGATAAAGAGTTCTTGGTGTTGGTTGGTCCTTCCGGTTGCGGTAAGTCCACCACTTTGAGAATGATTGCCGGTCTGGAGGAGATCACTGAGGGTGAATTGTTTATCGGCGATAAGCTTGTCAACGATGTTGCTCCTAAGGATCGCGATATTGCAATGGTTTTCCAGAACTATGCATTGTATCCTCATATGACCTGCTTTGATAACATGGCTTTCGGCCTTAAGCTTCGCAAGACTCCCAAGGAGGAGATCAAGAGAAGAGTAGAAGAGGCAGCAAAAATTTTGGATATCAGCCATTTGCTGGATAGAAAGCCCAAGGCTTTGTCCGGCGGTCAGCGTCAGCGTGTTGCTTTGGGGCGTGCGATTGTTCGTGAGCCTAAGGTATTCTTGCTTGACGAGCCTCTTTCCAACTTGGACGCAAAGCTTCGTGCTCAGATGAGAACTGAGCTTTCTAAGATCCACCATAATCTGAAAACCACCTTTATTTATGTAACCCATGACCAGACTGAGGCTATGACAATGGCTTCCAGAATCGTAGTTATGAAGGATGGTCTGATTCAGCAGGTAGATACTCCTCAGAATCTGTATCTTCGCCCCTGTAATGTGTTCGTAGCAGGATTTATCGGCTCTCCCCAGATGAACTTCATTAAGGTTGAGCTGGTTGAGAAGAAGGGCGATTATTATGTTGAATTTGCAGGCAACTCCTTGAAGCTGCCTGCATCTAAGATCAATGATGAGGTGAAGGCAAAAGCCGGCCAGACTGTCATCATGGGTATTCGTCCCGAGCACGTTCATGATGAGGATGAGCATCTTCAGGCTATGCCCGATTATATCGTTACCAGCAATGTTGAAGTTGCTGAAATGATGGGCTCTGAGACTTATCTCTATCTGGATGTTGAGGGTAATAAATTCACTGCTCGCGTATCTCCCAAGTCTACCGCTGCTGCTGATGATGTAATTAAGGTTGCGATTGATCTTCAGTATTGCCATCTCTTCGATGCTGAGACCGAGCGTACTTTGGTAAACTAAATCTGTTTTTAAGCCCCCGCTTATTGCGGGGGCTTTTCTTATTCATATTGACGAAGGATTTTGACTTAAAAAGCCATCAATCATCGCATCTTTAACCAATGAATGTGTAGATAAATGGGATATTTTTTACTTTATTGTGCAATTTTAACAATTTTTTTAGCAAAAAACTATTGAAAAAGATAAAAATCTATTGTAAAATAAAGAATATCAATATGGTCAAATTGTATATATAGGAGGATGTGGGATATGTCTAATCGTTTTTTTCAAAGCGTGGTATATCAGTTGAAGGACAGTATTGACCGTACTGTAGGGGTTATTGATGACAAGGGAACAGTGATTTCCTGCAGCGATCTGATTAAAATCGGAGAGGTGCATGAAAATGTGATTTCTTCTATCTCTGCCACAATGGAAAGTGTAGTGGACGAGGGGTATACTTATAAGCCGCTGAACTCAAGATCCGGCCTTGAATATGTTGCATTTGTTGAGGGAACGGACGAGCTTGCGGAAAAGTATATCAATTTAATTACCATCACTTTAACAAATATCAAGCAGTATTATGATGAGAAGTTTGATAAAAACAACTTTGTAAAGAATGTCATTCTGGATAATATCCTGCCCGGCGATATATTTATTAAAGCCAAGGAATTGCGTTTTGAGGTTGAAGCTTTCCGGGTGGCCATTTTGATTCGTCTTTCCGATAAGAGCGATGTATCTGCTTATGATATTCTTCAAGGGCTTTTCCCTGATCGTCAAAAGGACTTCATTATTAATATCAATGAGACTGATTTGGTATTGGTAAAGGAGGTTAAGAATTTCAATGATAATAAGGATTTGGAGAAGCTTGCCAAGAGCATTATTGATATTGTCAGCAGTGAGCTTTTGATTAAATCCTATGTTGGTATCGGGACAATCGTAGATAACATTCGCGATCTGCCGCGTTCCTTCAATGAAGCGCAGATTGCTTTGGAGGTAGGAAAAGTATTCGATACCGAAAGATTTATCATGACCTATGATAATCTTGGAATCGGCCGCTTGATCTATCAGCTGCCTACCACTCTTTGCGAGATGTTTCTTTCCGAGGTGTTTAAGAAAGGTTCTATTGAATCTTTGGATTATGAGACATTGTTTACCATTCAGAAGTTCTTTGAGAATAATCTGAATGTATCTGAGACTTCGAGAAAGCTTTTTGTCCATCGTAATACTTTGGTTTATCGCTTGGAGAAAATTCGAAAACTGACCGGCTTGGATTTGAGACGGTTTGATCATGCTATCGTCTTTAAGGTGGCACTGATGGTAAAGAAATATCTTACTTCCAATCCTACTAAATTTTAATTAAGGGTGTTAAGATGATTTTATTTGATGATGTATATAAAAGTTATCCCAACGGCACAAATGCTTTGAATGGGGTTACTTTTCAGATCGACGACGGAGAATTTGTATTCATCATCGGTCCGAGCGGTGCAGGAAAAAGCACTGTGATCAAGATGCTGATGCATGAAGAAGTACCTACCGGCGGAACTGTAAAAGTAGGAGACTTTGACATTAAAAAGATGCGTAATTCCAAGGTTCCCTTGCTGCGTCGCAGTATGGGGGTCGTATTTCAGGATTTTCGCTTGATTGATAATCTCACTGTATTTGATAATGTTGCTTTTGCAATGCGCGCAGTGGGCTGTTCTAAGCGCACAATTCGTCGCAGAGTTCCTTATGTGCTCGGTGTTGTGGGCCTTGGTCATAAGGCTAAAAATTATCCGCCTGAGCTTTCCGGCGGTGAGCAGCAGCGGGTGGCTTTGGCGCGTGCTCTGGTCAATAACCCTCATTTGATTATTGCTGATGAGCCTACCGGTAATGTGGATCCCGAAATGGCCAGAGAAATCATGGAACTGCTGAATCAGATCAATCGAAATGGGACGACTGTTATCGTAGTAACCCATGATAGTACTTTGGTGAACGAATTTAATAAACGCGTGATTCACATTGAAAAAGGAAGAATCGCCAGCGACCAAATCGGCAAATATTATGCGGAAGAATAAGGAGGTGGATTCATGTATTTTTTGCAGACTGCTTTTCATAGCATTAGAAAAAATTATTTAATGACCTTTGCCTCCGTATTTGTATTAATCGCATGTATGTTGATTATCGGATCGGCTTATCTTTGCTCCGCCAATATTTCCGCTTTTATGGATGAGCTTGGCGAGAAAAATGAGATTGTCGCTTATATTGATGATGGCGTTGAAGAGAGCGCTTATAATGAGCTTCAAGATGAGATTGAGGCGATCGATCATGTTGTATCGGTCGTTTTTGTAGGCAAAGATGATGCTTTGGCCGCCTATCAGAAAGAATTCGGTGAAGATGGTGAATATCTTTCTTGGTTTTACGGGGAAGAGAACCCTTTGCGTAATGAATTCAGAATCCGCGTTGATGAAGGGCACCTTGATTCTTTTCAGCAAGTGGTAAAAAAAATTTCCGGTATGGAGGAAATTGCCAATACTTCTGATTCTCAGGAGATTGTCGATGTCCTGCTCTCCTTGAAGCGCGTGATGGATATTCTCGGCTTCTGGATCATGATTATTTTGGCGTTGGTATCTTGGTTTATTGTATCCAATACCATCAAGCTTGCAATGCTTAACAGGCGCCATGAAATCAATATAATGAAATATGTTGGTGCGACAAATAGCTTCATTCGGGTTCCTTTTGTATTGGAAGGAATTATTATCGGCTTGATTGCAGCAGCGGTTTCATTTGGGGCTCAATGGGTGATTTATGTCTATTTGCTTCAGCCGTTGGTTGCTGATTTGCAATTTGTCGCTACCGTTCCCTTTATTGAGCTTTGCCCCGTCATTATCCTTTATTTTGGCGGAATCGGCCTGTTTGTGGGCATTTTTGGCAGTGCATTTTCCATTAATAAGTATTTGAAAGTATAGGTGAAAAGATGAAAAAATGGCGTTCTGTAATTGCGATGACCATCATTGTTTTGCTGGTCTTAGGAATGCTGACATCCATTGTTCTGAGTGTGAAAACCTATGGTGCAACCGATAGTGTTTCCGATATGCAGAATGAGCTCAATGATCTTGCTGAAAAGCGGGAAAAACTTGAGAAAGAATTAAATAAAATTAAAAATCAAAAAGAGGCCACTCTCGAGCAAAAAGAGATCATTGATCGGCAAATTATTGATCTGAACGATGAAGCTGAGATTCTCGAAAATATGGTCGATAAACTCTCGGATCAGCTCAAGGAAAGTGAAGAAAAACTGGATCGGGCAGAGGCGGATCTTGATGAAAATACGCAGCTTGCAAAGGATCGAATTCGTGCCATGTATGAGCTTGGCAACACTTCCTATGTAGAGATTATTTTAAGCTCTACTTCCTTGCATGATTTTGTGGGTCGTGTAGAGCTTGTAAAGCAAATGGCGTCATATGATAAATCGGTTATTGATAATCTGAAGAAGACAAAAGAAACGATTGAGACGGAGACTAAATCAATCAAGGAAAAGACAGAAAAGCAGCAAGCCGCTTTATCAACTATGGAGAGTAATCTTCATACCCTCGAAAAAAAGCAATCGCAAAGTGATGCTCTGATTCAAAAGTTTAATGAGCAAACTGAAGAGAATAAGCGGGCTTTGGCGGCGGCGGAAGCAGCCGAAGAAAAATTGCAAGAGGAAATTCGCGCAGCCCTTGCCGGCAAAGGTGATGAAGAATTTGTCGGCGGTGAATGGCTGTGGCCTGTAAATGGTTACTATGGAATTACAAGTAAATTTGGTTATCGCTATCATCCTTTAACTGGTGTCTATAAAATGCATACCGGTGTTGACGTGGCGGGGAGCGGGATCAATCGCAAGCCCATTCGTGCGGCAAATAGCGGTACTGTATTAAAAGCCGGGTATAACGTTGGTTATGGAAATTATGTTGTAATTGATCATGGTGGTGGCTATACCACTCTCTATGGTCATGCAAGCTCTCTTGCTGTCAGCGCAGGTCAAAAGGTTTCTCGCGGTGATACAATCGCTTATGTTGGCTCTACCGGATATTCAACCGGCCCGCATCTTCACTATGAAATTATTCAAAATGGTGAACGTAAAAATCCGCTTTCTTTCTATAGCCACATTAACTTTATCTATTATTAATGATGAGGTAGTTTATGAAGAAAAAAATTGAATTGGGCACAGCGCTTTTCTTTATTTTTGCTGCAATTATGGTTAGTTGCATTGTAACCTATATGTATATGGCGCATATGGTGGAGCGTACCACCGGTAAAAGCGAAATTTTTGAAAAGTTGAGCCAGGTTTATCAGGTGATTAATAATCGCTATATCGGAGATTTTGATGACGATGAAGCCATGGATTCGCTTTTGAGCGGTTATGTCGATGGGATCGACCGTTATGGAGTCTATCTGAATAAAGCAAATTATCTGGATTTCAAAAATGATCTTGAAGGGAAGCAATCCGGAATTGGAGCCACCTTGAAATATATGGCCTCCTCCGGCTATATGAAAGTAACCAAAGTTAAGGATGGCTCTCCCTGTGCTTTGGCAGGAATGCAGGCAGGGGATGTGATCTGCAAAGTAAATGATGCAGATCTTTCTACTATGAGCTATACCGAAGCGGCCAAGCGGCTGAAAGCTAATATTGGTGCAGAGCTTAAAATTGGATATCAACGTGGCGAGGAATCTCTTACTGCTACTGTCGTTGTCCAGCAATATAAAGAAAATACAGTAGTATCTCGCTTGATGATCGATAAAATCGGATATATTGCAATCTCATCCTTCGATACCAATACGGCTGCCGATTTCAAAGCGGCAGTAAAGGAACTGAAGGATAAAGGTGTTACAAATCTTATATTTGATGTACGCAACAATACCGGCGGATCGCTGACTGCGGTTACCGAGATCCTTGATTATATTCTCCCTGAGGGAACCCTTTGCACTGTTAAGGAAAAAAATGGTGAAGAAACGGTTTATTCTTCTAAAGAGGATTGCTTGAAGGGTAAATTTGCAGTCTTAATTAATGGCTCTACCTATAGCGGAGGAGAATTATTTGCCGCTGCCCTTCGTGATTTTGAATATGGTACTTTAATTGGCACTGTAACATATGGAAAGGGAATGGCTCAAGAAGTGATCCCTCTTGGAGATGATACCGCGCTTTATCTTTCGACCAGCCTTTATAATCCGCCGAATGGTGTAAATTATGATGGCAAGGGCGTAGCTCCTCATAAAGAGGTTGCCCTCACAATCGATCAAGAAAATCGATTTTATGAGTTGACCTATGAAGAAGATTTGCAGCTTCAAGCTGCGGTTGAGGCCTTAAAATGATATAAATAACGGCTTGTAAAACAAAGGTTTTACAAGCCGTTATTTTAATGATTTTGATAAAACATATCAACAATTTCGCCAACATACATTCGATGATCTCCACCGCTATGGTAGACCCCTTCGCGTAGTTTATCATCCATTAATAAATCTCTTGAGAGATCCTGCACATAGATTTTTTTGCAGATTATGGTAAGCCTTGCTTCTTCAAAATAAGGCGTTTGCTCAGGTGTATATAAAAGCTTGAATCCGCAGGTTTTGATTTTATCTTCATTACGTCCGCTGGTTCTGCCGCAGTATTGGAGCTCTTTGCGATATTGTTCTGAGAAAAATGAAAGTGAAAAGGAATCATTTTTTTCTAAAAATTCATAAGTATAACGTTCCGGTCGTACATAAATCTGTGCAACCGGTTTGCCGAACAAAATGCCGAGCCCGCCATAGCTGGCTGTCATGGTGTTGCATTGGTCGGAATTGCCTGCTGAAATCAGCATCCAATCACTTCCGATCAGTTGAAATGCATTTTCTTGAAAATCTGAAATATCAATATGTTTGAGCATAATTCAGCCCTCCTTTTATGGTAAGTATTATATGTGAATATGGTGATAAATTCAACTTTTATTTTGAGATATCATAGAATAAAACGATAAAAATTAGGAGGTGATAGAATGGAATTTCAGTTCAAAAATTCTACCGATGCCATGAGAGGAAAGGAAATTTTGCGTACTGCAGGCATTCGTGCATTTGTGGGAAAAAGAAGCGGGGAAGATGGATGCTATTATTATTTGAAAATTTCTGATCGAAATCGGGAAGAAGCAGCAGAACTACTTGATAAACACGGTTTATTGATATAGAGGGGTGGATATGAGTTGATCTATTTTGATAATGGCGCATCCACTCATCCAAAGCCCATGCCGGTAATAAAGGCAGTGGGGAGTTGGATGCAAAAAAACGGCGCAAATTCAGGAAGAAGCGGGCATCGATTGTCGATGGAAGCGGCTGAATTAATCTATAATACAAGAGTTGCTATCGGTAAGCTCTTTGGAATGGAAAAAGCAGAAAATGTGATTTTAGTTCCAAATGCAACTTATGCGCTTAATACTGTTATTTTAGGGCTATTTGAAAAAGGGGACCACATTATTACAACAGATTTGGAGCACAATAGTGTATTGCGACCTCTTTGGCATCTTCAAAATAAGGGGGTGGATGTGCGGGTTATATCCACTGATTTCGGGGATGATAGCAAGACGGTTGAAAAGATATTATCAGCAGTAAGAAAAAATACAAAAGCAATCATTTGCACGCAATGCTCCAATATTTGCGGAAAAATGATGCCGATTGAAGAAATTGGACGAAGAAAACCGGAAAATGTCCTTTTGATTGTGGATGGTTCTCAAGGCGCCGGTGCGATCCCGACCGATCTTTCTCGGCAAAAAATCGATTATTATTGCGCGCCGTCTCATAAAAGCTTAATGGGGCCTCAAGGCGGGGGTGTTTTGTTGGTAAATAACCGCGCTCCGCGCCCGTTGGTTTTTGGCGGGACAGGAACAGAAAGCCTTCGGCTTGATCAACCCCAAGCTCTTCCCGAGCATCTCGAAAGCGGCACGCTGCCTGCGCCGATTTGTGCGGGGATGTTGGCGGCGGCTGAATATATTGATCAGCTGAGTGTGATAAAAATATATAAGCATAAGCGCCAATTAACCGAATATGCTTATGAATCAATGATGCAAATTCCAAAAGCCACGCTATATATGGAATCTTATAAAGATTCTTGTCTTGGTGTAATTCCGTTTAATATAGAGGGTTATCATTCCGCAGATATCGGTGAAATTCTTGATCAGCATGGAATTTGCGTGCGTAGTGGTCTTCATTGCGCGCCGTTATTCCATATGAGGATGGGGACGGAGAAGCGGGGAATGGTTAGAATTAGTTTTGGATATTTTAACACGCAAAAAGAAATTGATACTTTTGTACGAGTTTTGAAAAAATTGAATTAAAATTTATAAAAAACTATTTATTTTAACTTAGTATTATGATATAATATCATAAATAAAGAATGTTAAGATGGAGGAAATCGATGTTTAGTGATTTTTTGGGCCATATCATGAATGTGATCCGCACTATTCAGTTTAAGGATTATATTGATATCCTGATCGTTGCTTACTTGATCTATCATGTATTGAGATTTATTAAGCAGACGCGAGCAGGGCATCTTTTGCGTGGCTTGATTGCATTATTTACATTGATTTTGGTTGCTCAATGGATGAAATTGAGTGCGATTGGATATTTAATGACGAATGTTCTCCAATTGAGCTTTATTACCATCATTATTGTATTTCAACCTGAGCTTCGATCTCTTTTGGAAAAGCTGGGGCGTATCAATATCTCGAATATGCTGCAGTTTTCAAAACTCAGTACCAGCGAAAGCGAGAGAATCAATTTAGGAATTAATAGTATCTGTGATTGCTGTACCGATCTTTCAAATCGTGGGATTGGCGGTTTGATTGTTTTGGAAAAAACCACGCGGCTTGGCGATGTCGAGGCTACCGGTACGGCGCTTAATAGTGAGCTGAATGCGCAAATGCTGGTTACCATCTTTTTCCCCAATACTCCTTTGCACGATGGGGCAGTATTTATTCGTGATTTTAAGATCGTATCGGCCGGTTGCTTGCTTCCTTTAAGCCAACGCCTTGAGATCAGCAAAGCGCTTGGAACCCGCCATCGTGCAGCAGTTGGATTGAGTGAGATTTCTGATGCAGTGATTATTGTAGTTTCAGAAGAAACCGGTAAAATCTCATATGCGCAAAATGGTGAGATTCATATTGGAATCACTCCGTTGGAATTGAAAAATGTACTTTCTGATAATTTCATTTCCGATAAGAGCAAAGAAAAAACGGAGGTGAACAATTGATGAATATCGAACTTAAAGAAAAAATTATAGGTTTTTTTAGAAATGATTGGCCCTTGAAGCTCACCTCCGTGCTTTTAGCAATTGTAATTTGGTTTATGATCTGCGAATATGTCGATCCCGATACGGATACACCGATCAATAATATCTCAATTGCAGTGAATTATGAAAATTCCGTTCCTCAAAAAGAGGGGCTTGGGATTATGACAGTAATTGATGAGACTGTCTCGGTCCGCGTGGGAGGATCTCGCGATACCATCGCTTTGATGGATCCTAATAAAATTACTGCATCTTTGGATTTAAGCAATGTTACGAGAAGCGGGGAATATGATCTTCCGGTCAAGATTGATCTTGGCGGTCAAAATATCACGTTGGTTGAGCAATCAATCAAAACGGTAAAGGTGAAGTTTGATAAAAATATTGTCTCCAATGTTAAGATTAATGTAAATGTTAAGGGTGATGTGCTGGAAGGGCTGATTATGGAAGAACCCTCTCTGCTTAATGGATATGTTACCGTTACCGGTCCTCAGGCAATTGTTGAAACTATTACAGCTGCTGAGGTGGAAATCAAGCAGGATCGTTTTTTGGAGACCAGCACCTTTAATTGCGCCTATAAATTTATCGATGCTAAGAAGAAGGAAGTTCCCAAAACATTTTTGACAACCGATATTGAGACAGTTGATGTTACAATTGGTGTTGTAAAGGTGAAAACAGTTCCGTTTACGGTTGGAATTGTAAATTCTTCCGGCGGTAATGACAGCGCTTTCTGTAAGGCAACCATTGAGCCTAAGAATATTAAGATATCCGGCGGTGCGGAAGCTCTTGATGCGATCAATGCAATTGATCTTGGCATGATTGATGTGGCAGAGCATAATAAAGATTTTGAGACATCTCTTGCGGTTGTTCTTCCCAACGGTGTTAAAAATGTAGACAACATTGAGAATGTAAAGGTTTCTGTTAAGTTTACCGATGTGCAGCAGCAAACCTTTGATATTACGAATATTCAATTTCAAAATCTGCCAAGTGGCATTGATGCAACAACGCAGGAAAGGCGTGTACGAGTAAGAGTTCGCGGTATTCCTGCCGATATTAAAGCATTAAATGCGAAAGATATTAAGTTGATTATTGACGTGAAGGATCAAGTATTAACTGCAGGCACCCACCATATTTCGGCATTGATTGATTTTCCCGATAATTTGAATGTGGGCGCTGTCGGAAAATATCAGATGACAGTTGTGGTATCCTAATTTAAGTGTCCGGAGAATCCGACCTTTACCGCTGTAGAGGTCGGATTTCTGTGTGAGATAGGAGGCGCTCAATGGAAGCTGAGGGAAAGGTCATCCGCACCGGTGAAGGTCTCGCAATCGTTCAAATCATCAGAAAAGGCGCTTGCGGCGATCATTGCAGCAATTGCAACGGTTGCAATGCGGAACGCTTAGAAATTGAAGCGGATTGCGCCTTGAGAGTGGAATCGGGAGATTGGGTTTTGATTTCTTCTAAAAAACATCCGATTATTTTGGGGATGTTTGTCGTATTTATTCTCCCATGCATCTTGCCGATGATCGCCTTTCTGCTGGCAAACGGAAGCGGGCTTGAAGGTTATTTTGCGGCGGTCGCTCTTGCAATCGCTTTCTTTTTGATCTTTCTCTTAAATAAGAGCGCATGGTACGATATACAGCACGTCCGCAAGTCATTAAAGTTATAACTAAAGCGAGGAAATAAGATGAGTAGTTATTTTGAATTTTCAAACGAAGAATTGCAAAAGGAACTGGAAGAATTAAGAGCACGCCATGCGCGTTATGCCGCTGATATTGTTCGGTTGGATATGACTCGCGGAAAGCCCGGCGCCGATCAGTTGGAATTGAGCGAGAAAATGCTCGGCATTATTCAAACCAATGATGATTGCTTTGATGAAAATGGTCTTGATTGCAGAAATTACGGCCTTTTGGATGGAATCCCCGAAGCGAAGAAACTTTTTGCTGATGTATTGGGTGTGCGTCCCGAGCAGTTGATTTTGGGCGGAAACTCCAGCTTAAATATGATGTTTGATACAGTGGCACGTGCATTTTGCTTTGGTAATTTGAACAGCGTGCAGCCTTGGAGTAAGGAGGAAAAAATCAAGTTTTTATGCCCCGCACCCGGATATGATCGGCATTTCTCCATATGCCAGCAATTTAATATCCAGATGATTTATGTTCCTATGATGGAAGATGGCCCTGATATGGATATGGTGGAGAAATTGGTGGAAACTGATGAGGCGGTAAAGGGCATTTGGTGTGTCCCCAAGTATTCCAACCCCACCGGTACGGTATATTCCGATCAAGTGATTCGTCGCTTCGCTGCTTTGAAGCCGAAAGCACGTGATTTCCGTATCTTTTGGGATAATGCTTATGCAGTGCATGATTTATACGATGAGCATCCTCAAATCTTAAATATTTTAGATGCCTGCGCAGAAGCAGGAAATCCGGATATGGTCTATATGTTTAGCTCCACTTCGAAGATCACTTATCCGGGTAGCGGAGTCGCAATGCTTGCATCCAGCGTTGATAATATTGAATATATTAAGAAGCAAACCGGCGTGCAAACCATTGGTCCTGATAAACTAAATCAGCTGCGCCATGTAAGAATGTTTAAGGATAAAGAGAGTTTGATGGAGCAGATGAAAAAGCACGCCGCAATTCTAAGACCCAAATTTGAGGCGGTTGATTCTGCTTTGGAGCGCGATCTTGGCGGCAAGGAGATTGCTACGTGGAGCAAGCCTTTGGGCGGCTATTTTGTGAATTTTGATTCGATGAGCGGCTGTGCGAAGCGGATCTATCATCTTTGCGATGAGGCGGGTGTTGCTCTTACCAAGGTCGGTGCAACCTTCCCTTATGGGAATGATACAGAAGATCGCAATATTCGCATTGCCCCCAGTTTTCCGCCCGTTGAAGAGCTTACGGTGGCGATGGAGCGCTTTACGGTATGCGTAAGAATTGCAAGTATTGAGAAGATTCTTGCAGAGCGTGGGGTTGAAGCATAATTTATTTTGAGGATGTGATGCGGATGGAAATTGGGATGTCTTTGGCATGCTTTTATCCTTTGGAACCGGAAAAAGTGGTTCCGATTGCTCAAGAATTAGAAATTGGAACATGTGAGATTTTTCTCAATACATTTTCTGAATTGGAAGAAACCTATCTTTATGAATTGCGAAAAGCGTGTGATGAAGCCAAGCTCAAGGTTTATTCGATCCATCCCTTTACCAGCGCCATTGAAAATTATTTTTTCTTTTCTCCCTATCCAAGGCGGATTGAAGATGCCGTTTCCTTTTATGAGCGATATGCAAATGCAGCTAAAATTTTAGGTGCATCGGTTGTTAATATCCATGGCGATCGAGGAATTGGGTTGGAAGATTTTGAGAAATATTTGGAATGTGCCAAGCCTTTGAGAGTTCTTCAGGAAAAAACAGGGATTATCTACTCTTTTGAAAATGTATTTTATAATAGCGTAAATCATCCCGAATTCACCGCACGTCTTCGCCAAGCTGCCCCCGATCTGCGGTTTACATTAGATATTAAGCAAGCATATAAAGGCGGTCAGGACCCTCATCTTCTTGCAGAGGCAATGGGAAATTCTATCGCGAATTTTCATGTAAATGATCGGGATGATGCGCATATTTGCTTGCTTCCGGGCAGGGGAGCGGTCGATTATGATCCAATTCTTGAGAGCTTAAGAAATAATGATTATCAAGGGCCTGCTTTGATTGAAGTATATCGAAAGAATTTTGATTGCCCCGAAGAGATTACTGCTGCAAAGAATTTTCTTGAAGAGAAAGTTTTGCTTGCAAAATAATCCTATTTGAAGTATAATGATTTCTATAATGTATTGAAAGGTGGTAATCATCATGAAATGTCCGTTTTGCGGTTGCCTTGAAAGCAAGGTAATCGATTCAAGACCGACCGATGATGAAGAAAAGATTCGCCGTCGGCGGGAGTGCATTTCCTGTGCCAAACGCTTTACAACCTTTGAGGCAATCGAGACCATCCCCCTTGTTGTAATTAAAAAAGATAAGACCAGAGAGCCTTTTTCTAAGGATAAGATCATGAAAGGCTTGATTCGCGCCTGCGAGAAGCGGCCTGTCAGCGTTGCTGATATGGAAAAGATTGTTGGCGATGTTGAGGCGGTTCTTTTTAATTCACTTGAAAAAGAAATTACCACTGAATATATCGGCGAATTGGTGATGGAAGCGCTGAAGCATATCGATGAAGTGGCATATGTGCGCTACGCTTCGGTTCATCGTCAATTCAAAGATATCAATTCACTTTATGAGGAAGTAGCAAAGCTTCTCAAGAAAGGCTGATTTCATGAAGCAGTGTATTCATTTATTTGAAGAGGAATATGATGGGGAGTTGCGCTTTTCCATTATTGATAAAGAGATAACTCCCAATGCTTGTGTTCTTACCTTAGGCGCTTATGATGGCGAGGATTTAGTTGGATTTAAGATCTCCATTCCCTTAATGACTAAAAAAATGTTTTTCAAGTTGTTTCAATTTATTCAACCGTCGGGGGCTGTTGTATTTTCCACTATTGGGGAAAAAAGCGATCGTTTAATTCAATCTCTGAAGACTTATTTTAACCCCTCTTATGAACCGAGCAATGGCTTTACCAATGAGCCGGTTGAGATCGATTATAACCTTCGAAATCAGGGCGCATACGATCTGAATCAAGATAAAATCTATCTTCGTCTCTTTTATGATGAAGAGCAGGATGCAGACCTTCCCAAAAACGAACGAATTCATCTGAATATGAATTTTGCCTTCAATTTAAGCCGTGAGACCGCTTCTTTAATTGAAACCAAGGAAGGTTATTCGGCTGATTTGATATCCTTTTTAATGAAATAACTGCGGTAATCCCGCAGTTTATATGCTGGAGTGGCGCAGCAGGTAGCGCAACTGATTCGTAATCAGTAGGTCGTCGGTTCAAATCCGATCTCCAGCTCCAGAAAAATTCACGCCCTTTTAGGGCGTGTTTTTTTGCCCTTTTTTACCCGTTTTTAGCTAAAAACGGGCTTTTTTATGTCCAAATTAGTGGTTTTGGTTAAAACATGCTTTTGAAACATAAAAATATACAGGTTTGAACACTAAAACGCTATTTTTAACATAAAAATATGCAACTTTGGGCAAAACCTATTTCAATACAGTAAAAAGTATGGTATAATACGAATATAAGCGAGGTGGAGAGTGTGGAAGAGTTTACAAAAGGTGTTGTAGAAGAATATTTGGCGTATCAACGAAGAGTTCTTAAGACTTTGTTAGATAGAGGGGTTTATACACCGGAGGGGATAGAAGATCATATTCGTAGTCTTCGTGAAAGCATTGAGGAAGACTTGGATTCTAATAAAGCGTATGCCTTGCTCAAAATGGAGATGGACGTTAAGAAGGGTATTCGTGATGAAGAGAAGGAATATGTTTCTCTAACTCATATTGCAAGGCAGAAGAATTTTGAAAAC
>JAFSCX010000027.1 GCA_017436525.1 Clostridia bacterium
GGCGGTTCCAGCCGGTTTTGGTGGAGGAGCCGACAGTGGAAGATACCATCTCCATTCTGCGAGGCCTTGAGGAGCGCTATGAGGTTTATCATGGCGTGAAAATTCAAGATCAAGCGTTGATTGCTGCGGCAACCCTTTCCAATCGCTATATTACTGATCGTTTTCTTCCCGATAAGGCCATCGATCTGGTGGATGAGGCTTGCGCATTGATCAAGACAGAGATGGAATCGATGCCGACAGAGCTGGATGAGCGCCAACGAAAGATCATGCAACTGGAGATTGAGATGCAAGCGCTGAAAAAGGATGATGATCCCTTCTCCAACGCACGTCTTGCGGAATTGGAGAAAGAAGCCGCCGCCCTGCGGGATGAATTCAACGGCATGAAGGTCCGCTGGGAAAATGAGCGGCAGGCAATCTCGATCGTTCAAAAGTTGCGTGAAGAGATTGAGCAGACCAATCAGGCCATTCAGCAAGCAGAAAATCAATATGATCTTACCAAAGCTGCCGAATTGAAATATGGGAAACTGCCTGATTTGAAGCAAAAATTAGAAAAAGCAGAGCAGCAGGAGAAGCAGGAAAATAAGGGCGATTCTTTGCTGAGAGATAAGGTTACCGAAGAAGAAATCGCTAAGATTGTGGCAAGATGGACCGGGATTCCCGTAGCAAAATTAATGGAAGGGGAGCGGGAAAAATTGCTTCATCTGGATGAGATTCTTCACCGCAGAGTGATTGGTCAGGATGAAGCGGTTCAGAAGGTGAGTGATGCGATTTTGCGCTCGCGGGCAGGGATTCAGGATCCCGATCGTCCCATTGGCTCATTCCTTTTCTTAGGCCCTACCGGTGTGGGAAAAACGGAGCTTGCAAAAGCGTTGGCGGAAGCGCTTTTTGATGATGAAAAGAGTATGATCCGTATTGATATGAGCGAGTATATGGAAAAATATTCCGTTTCCCGCTTGATTGGTGCTCCGCCGGGATATGTGGGCTATGATGAGGGCGGTCAGCTGACCGAGGCGGTGCGCCGCCGCCCTTATTCGGTGGTGCTCTTTGATGAGGTGGAAAAAGCTCATCCCGATGTATTTAATGTATTGCTTCAGGTATTGGATGACGGGCGAATCACCGATAGCCAAGGGCGTACCGTTGATTTCAAAAATACCATCATCATTCTCACCTCCAATTTAGGCTCCGATCTCATTTTGGAAGGGATTGAAGAGGGGGAGATTACCCCTGCCGCAAGAGAAGGGGTAGAGCAGCTTCTGCGCCGTTCTTTCCGCCCCGAGTTTCTTAATCGTTTGGATGAGATTGTATTTTATAAGCCTCTTACCCGTGAGAATATCGGCTTTATAGTAGAGCTTCTGCTGAAGGATCTTAGAAATCGGCTGGAGGAAAAGCAGCTTCACCTTTCTCTTACAGAGGCGGCAAAAAATTATTTTGCCGATGCAGGATATGATCCGAATTTCGGTGCGCGCCCCTTGCGCAGATTGATGCAGCAACAATTGGAGACGTTGATTGCCCGCCGCATTTTAAGAGGAGATCTTCAGCCTGATATGACGCTGAATGTGGATTATAAAGACGGAAAATTAACCTTGTAATATAAAACGGCTCAAAACATGAGGTTTTGAGCCGTTTTTTAGTGCACATAAAGTCTAATTATATGTTGCTGTTTTTTAACTTTATGTTTATAATTTAACACAAAGTTGCAAAAAAATCTCGTTTTTTTTAATTTTATGTTGCAATTATGCAACATGATGTGATACAATTATCATATCATCAAAACTTGAGGTGTATTTATGCAAAAATATCTTGAGCGCGAAGAGCATTTTTCCTTTAATGAAAATGATTTTCCTGATGTGCGAATGAGCTTTTGCTGCTGTCATCGGTATAATCCATCGGAAAAATTCGGTCCGATTACGCCTAATCGCTATGTGTTGAATATAGTGGAGGCGGGGCGTGGCGCATTAGAATTGGGCAATCGCCGCCATTCAGTGGTTACCGGCCAAGCCTTTGTTCTCTTCCCCGGTAAGACCTACCGTTGGAAGGCGGATGGCCTTGAGCCTTGGAATTATATCGGAATTGAATTTATCGGTGAGGGTGTTGAAAAGATGTTTGCTGATTTTGGCATCACGCCTCAAAATCCGGTGATTAATTTTTCCTCTCCTCATAAGGCAATGGACGCGGCCTATGATCTCTTTATGGAATGTGAGAAGAAATATCGCAATCATTTTGGCCTATGCGTATGCTTCCATCATCTTTTGGAATGTTTGGAAGAGAGCCTTGTGGTGAAGAAGATGCCTGCCAAAAATTTCTATATGACTCGTGCTGTGGAATACATAAAAGAAAATTATAATCAAAATATCAGCGTTGAGAATATTGCCAATATGCTTGGAATCGAGCGGAGCTACCTCTCTCGTCTGTTCAAAACATATAAGAATAAGAGTACGCAAAATTACATTATTGATTATCGCATTCAGCGAGCCAAAAAAATGTTTGAAGAAGAGGATCTGAATGTCTCTCAGGTCTGCACCGCAGTGGGATATACGAATATTTATTGCTTCTCCCGCATCTTCAAAAGCCGCGTAGGCATGAGCCCGAAGGAATATCGGGCAGTATGCAAGCATTCTAATAAAGAAATTGAAATGGAGACAGTATAATGGGCGGTTTAACCGTCCATTTTTATTTATATTTATCTCTGAGTTCCTTCAAAATCTTCCGTTCCATGCGGCAGACAGAAACTTGGGAGAGCCCTAAAATTTCGGCAGTTTTGCTTTGCGTCTCTTCCTTAAAATAGCGCAAAACCAATAGGGAGCGTTCTTTAGGAGGGAGAGTAGAGAGCATTTGGCGCGCTACCACCCGATTGAGAGAGCGCTCCTCGGTAGATTCCATTTTAGCGGTAACGCCGCCCTCTTCCGGCGGAAGATCCAAAGAAAGGGTGGGGCGCACCGCATCTAAGGCCGTAATGATTTCTTCGGGAGACAGGTTTGTCCGCTCAGCGATTTCAGAAATTTTAGGCTCTCTTCCCAAAATTTGCTCCAATTCTTTTTGTGCACGATCGATTTTTAACTTGTTTTCTTTATGCCTGCGGGATACTTTGAGCTCAGAATGATCCCGAAGATAGGTTTTGATCTCTCCAATGATTTTTGCTACTGCATAGGTGGAAAATTTAATCTCACGCGCAGGGTCAAAGTCTCTTGCCGCTTTGATCAGTCCCATCGATCCGATTTGGAAAAGATCTTCCTCTTCTACGCCAAATCCCCGATATTTTTTGACCGCCATGCGTACAAGCCCTAAATTTTCTTCTACAAGGCGGTCCTTAAGGGTCGGCATCCTATGGCCGAGCTTTTATGTATTTGGTGAGGGCGACTGTAGTCCCGCTTCCCCTGCGGGAGTGCACCTTTACCTTGTCCATAAAGGTCTCCATGATTGTAAAGCCCATTCCGCTGCGCTCTTCCTCATTGCCGGTGGTGAAGAGAGGCTCCATGGCCTGCTTGATATCATCAATTCCTTCACCTTTATCTTTGATGGTAATCGTAAGACGCCCCCCTTCATAAAGACGTGCTGTGATGGTAATAGGTCCGAAGGACTCTTTATAGCCATGGACAATGGAATTGGTTACTGCCTCGCTTACCGCTGTTTTGATTTCGCTGATTTCTTCTACCGTAGGATCAGCCTGAGAAGCAAATGCCGCTACCGCGATTCTTGCAAACCCCTCATTGGCGGATCGGGAAGGGAAGGTGAGTCGAATATGATTGCTTGCTTTCATGTTTATACCTCCTTTCGGACCGTTACATAGCGGTCCAGTTGCGCCATTTCAAAGATTTTTTTAGCAGGATTGCAGAGATGGCGCACCTCTACCGATCCGTCGATGGAATCCATCAGTTTTCTGCGTCCCATAACGATGGCAAGACCGGAGCTATCCATAAAACTAACGCCGCCGAAATCCATAATCAATAAGATCGGCCGATGCCTGCGGATCTTAAAATCAATGGTTTTTGCCACCGCCGCCGCGCAATGGTGGTCGATTTCACCTTGCAGATGTACCTCCAGCTCGTTGTAATTCTGAATAAACTTTAGATTCATTGTTTTCCTCCGAAAAAAAGCAGTCTTCCGCTATTATAACGGAAGACTGCTGTATTTTTTTGTCGTAATTTAAGGGTTGCTGAAAATCTTTTTCAAAGCTTGCGCAATATCGCCGGCTGTATATAAAGAGCCGCAGGCGATGATCGGGCGGCCGTGGCTTTGCTCCTTGGCAAGAGCGGCGGCCTCCTCGAAACTGCTGCAATGGAAGACATTTTCGCAATAGGGCTCCGCAATATCCCGAATCTCATGGGCGGGAATTGCGCGTGGAAGGGGCGGCTCAATGCCGATAAAAGAATGGCTGAGAAGGGCCAGCTTTCTGATGGCATATTGATAGGGCTTATCCCTCATCATCCCAAAAATAATAATAGGCTCTTCAATATGAAGGGCAGAAATGCTTGAAAGAAGAGCATCAATTCCCTCTTTATTATGGCCGCCATCCAGAAAAATGGCAGGCTGATCCCCAATTTTTTCCATTCTTGCGGGAATGTAGGCTTGCTTGATGCCGCTTTGCAGCTGCTGCTCGGAGAAGGTGAGAGCCCCTTTATTTTTTAAGCAATCTAACGCCTCTATGGCCGTAAGGGCGTTTGCAATCTGATGGGGACCTTGAAGGGTGAGCGTATAGGGAATTCCTTTATATTCAAAAGAATTATTCTGCTCATCTAAAAGATTCAATGCTGCCTCATCAGCGATATAAAGAGGTGCTCCTTGCTCTTGGGCGCAGCGTTCGATCACTGCAAGCGCAGTTTCGGGGTTGCGTTGATATGCTATAATCGGGCAGCCCTCTTTAATGATTCCGCTCTTTTCATAGGCGATTTTTTCAATGGTATCTCCTAAAATTGCGGTATGATCCAAAGAGATGGAGCAGATTACAGAGGCGAGAGGCTTTTGGATAATATTGGTGGCATCATAACGCCCGCCCATGCCGGTCTCCATAACCAAAAGATCGACTGCCTCCTCCTTGAAATAAAGAAAGCCAATCGCAGTTACGACCTCAAATTCATTGGGCGCTTCTTGCCCTGCCTGCTCCATAGCATTGCACGCGGCAGCGACACGCTTGCATAAAGCAAGAAGCTGCTCCTCACCGATCAAAGCACCGTTGATGGCAAATCGCTCTCTGAAGTCATAAATAAAAGGAGAGGTGAAAAGGCCGGTTTTATAACCGGCCTCTTTTGTAACCGAAGCAATCATGGTGGCGGTAGAGCCTTTTCCGTTGGTTCCCGCAATGTGGATGCAGGGGAGGGAATCCTGAGGATTCCCAAGCTGATCCATTAAAGCCTTCATGCGGGCAAGGGTAGGCATCTTGCCGTGGGTCTTTCGGCTGTGTATAAAATTTAGAGCTTCTTGATAATGATTCATCGATTCTGCATTTCTTCAATGCTTTCCTTAAGGGAAGCGCAAAGGGCGCTGAATTTATCCTTCTTTGCTTTTTCCTCTTCTACCAAAGCAGCAGGTGCTTTGGCGAGGAAGCCTTGATTCTTCAACTTTCCTTCTACTCTTGCAAGCTCACTTTCTGCCTTCTTCAGTTCTTTGCTCAGACGCTCAATTTCTTCGGCGATATCCACCAACTGATCAAAGGGCATATAAAGATTTGCACCATTGCAGACAAGCTTTACAGCTCCTTCCGGCGGTTGCTCATTGATATAGAGCTCTTCGCAGCTGGCAAGCTTTTTATAGAAATCATCAGAGCCTTCAAACCAATCTGCGTTGGAGGTCTCAATATAGAGGTTTGCCCGTTTATTATGGCCAACATTCATCTCAGCTCTGCGGTTGCGGATTGCCTTGATGGTCTCCATAATATGCTCCATTTTTTCTGCGCCTTTTGCAAAGTTCAAACTCTCATCATAGGTGGGGAAGGCGGCGGTCATGATGGATTCTTCTTTGGTGGGCAATGCTTGCCAAATTTCCTCGGTGATGAAGGGCATGAAAGGATGCAGCATCTTCAGTGCACCGGAGAAGACATAAAGCAATACCTTCTGCGCACCTTCGCTTTCCTTTCCGCCTTCATAAAGGCGGGGCTTCACCAATTCAATATACCAATCGCAGAAAAGATCCCAAATGAAATCATAGATCTTCTGCAGAGCAAGGCCGATCTCAAATTTATCGAGATTTTCGGTTACATCCTTTACTACATCATTATAGCGAGTGAGGATCCATTCGTCCTCGGGGCGCAGATTTTCGGTTGAGAAGGAAAGATCTTCCCCTTTAAGATTCATCAGGATGAAACGGGCGGCATTCCATACCTTATTGGCAAAGTTTCTGGAAGCCTCAACCCGCTCGGGATAATAGCGCATATCATTGCCGGGGGCATTGCCGGTGGCAAGGGTAAAGCGCAGAGCATCGGCACCGAAATCTTTGATGACCTCAAGGGGATCAATACCGTTGCCCAAGGATTTGCTCATCTTGCGGCCTTGGCTATCCCGCACAAGACCATGGATCAAGATATGCTTGAAGGGGACCTCTCCCATCTGCTCCAGGCCGGAGAAGATCATTCTTGCCACCCAGAAAAAGATGATATCATAGCCGGTTACAAGAACGCTGGTGGGATAATAGTAATCCAATTCTTTGGTCTTTTCGGGCCAACCTAAGGTAGAGAAGGGCCAAAGAGCAGAGGAGAACCAAGTATCCAATACATCCTCTTCCTGCCGCATGGCAGCGCCGCATTTGGGGCAGGTATGGATGTCTTCTTTAGCAATGACCATCTCGCCGCAGGCATCGCAATAGTAGGCGGGAATCCGATGGCCCCACCAAAGCTGGCGGGAAATGCACCAATCGTGCACATTTTCCATCCAGTTGATATAGGTCTTGGAGAAACGATCGGGTACAAATTTTGCTTCGCCTGCCCGAACCTCCTTCAGAGATTTTTCAGCCAAAGGCTTCATTTTTACAAACCATTGCCGGGAAGCCATTGGCTCTACGGTGCATCCGCAACGATAGCAAGCGCCTACATTATGAGCGTGCTCTTCGATCTTCACCAAATAGCCGCCCTCTTCCAGATCTTTTACAATCTGCTTGCGTGCCTCATAGCGATCCATGCCTTGATACTTGCCGCCGTTGGCGTTGATTTTGGCGTTGCCGTCCATAACCAGAATTTCCTCCAGATTATGGCGCTTGCCGACCTCAAAGTCGTTGGGGTCGTGGCAGGGGGTGATCTTAACGCATCCGGTACCGAATTCTTTATCCACATATTCATCGGCGACAACAGGGATTTCTCTTCCCACTAAAGGCAAAATCAGCATCTTGCCCACCAAATGAGTATAGCGCTCATCCTCGGGATGGACTGCTACCGCAGAGTCGCCCAGCATCGTCTCGGGGCGGGTGGTAGCGATGGTTACATATTCATCACTATCTTTTACAGGATAGCGAATATGCCAGAAATGGCCTGCCTGCTCTTCATAGGAAACTTCTGCATCCGAGAGGGCGGTGGTGCAATTGGGGCACCAGTTGATAATGCGGTTGCCTCGATAAATCAGGCCTTTTTCATAAAGGTTTACAAAGACCTCTTTTACAGCCTTGGAGCAGCCTTCATCCATGGTGAAGCGTTCCCGCTCCCAATCGCAGGAAGCGCCCAGCTTTTTGAGCTGATTGATGATCCGATCGCCATACATCTTTTTCCAATCCCATACCCGCTCCAAAAACTTTTCGCGGCCCAGATCATAGCGCGTCAGGCCCTCCTCTTTGCGGAGCACCTCCTCAACCTTGATTTGGGTGGCAATTCCTGCATGGTCGGTGCCGGGAATCCAAAGGGCGTTATAACCCTGCATTCTCTTATAACGAATGAGGATATCCTGCAAGGTTTCGTCCAAAGCATGGCCCATATGCAGATGGCCGGTTACATTGGGGGGCGGAATCACGATGGTAAAGGGCTTTTTGCTCTCATCCGGCTCGGAATGGAAATAGCGGCCCTTCAGCCAAAAATCGTATATCCGATCCTCAAATTCCTGAGGATTATATACCTTTTCCAATTCTTTCATTTTATACACTCCTTAAAAAATAAAAGCTCGTCTCAAAGAATAATCCTTGAGACGAGCCTTGAATTACATTCTTCAATACCCGCGGTACCACTCAATTTGCGCATAATATGCGCCTCTCGAAAGCTTTATCGCAGCTTACACGTGAGGGTCTAATAAAAGCATTCGCTTCGTTCTTCCTCAAGGCTCAAAAGCTACAACCCAAGAATCCACTTGTGCGGCTTGCACCATCCGCCGCCTCTCTGCATCCGGAATTTCTAAGGTCCTCTTCGTCAACACCTTAAAAATCATATCATATATGCAAAGATTTTGTCAATAGCTAATTGGTTTCGTTATTTAATTTCCATCCATCTAAATCGCTTCTTTGAATTGCACCGAAAAGCTTTTCGCGGATTCCGGGATATTTTTCTTCTGCGCGCAGGAGAAGGTTCTTGACCTCCTGCCGTTTGGAGGCGTGATCCATGGGGCAGGGGTTTTTAACCGGAGCAATCCCGCAACGCTCAACTGTATTTTTGATCTGATGCTCCGTGAGATAGATCATCGGCCGAATGACCCGCACATCCTTGCGATCCAGATAGGTAACCGGCTGAAAACAGCCGATCCGCCCTTCAAACATTAAGTTCATAATGAAGGTTTCAATGGCATCATCCCGATGATGGCCGAGCGCAATAGTCTCAGCTCCGTTTTCACGGGCGGCATCATGAAGGCAGGCGCGGCGCATCTTTGCGCAAAGGGAGCATGGATTGCTCTCCTTGCGGGTTTCGAAAACCAAGGGGGCAATATCGGTCTTTCGAACGATAAAAGGCACCTCCAGCTTTTCGCAATGAGCCCGCAAAGCATCCATATTTATATGATCAAAGCCGAGATCGATAAATAAGGCAAACACCGAAAACTTTGCAGGGTGATAAAAAGAAAGTTTTTTCAGCGCTTCCAGCATCAGCATGGAGTCTTTCCCGCCGGAAAGAGCGACTGCGATTCGCTCATTGGGGCGAATCATTTGATAATCATCAATAGCGCGGCGCAGATATCCCATGGTCTGCTGCATGGCTGCCTCACCTCCTTTTTGCTCCATTTTAATGGGATTTTTTGAAAAATGCAAATATTTTCTGTAAATAGAAAGTGAGCAAATCGGAGAAATAAAGAGAAAAATAGAGTAAATAAAAGATTTATAGTTACAGTTTAATTTTTTTGAAAAAAGTTATTGACATTGGTTACGGGCTGTATTATAATAACGTGGCAACGAAAAAGAAAAGTTCAAATGGAGGAAAACAAGATGTCTACTTTTATGAAAAAGCAAGAGCAAGTTTCCCGTAAGTGGTACATTGTGGATGCAGCCGATAAGCCCTTGGGCCGCGTTGCTACCCAGATTGCTACCATTCTGATGGGAAAGCATCGTCCCGATTATACTCCTCATGTTGATGGCGGCGACTGTGTTATCGTTATCAACGCAGCAAAGGTTGTATTAACCGGCGATAAGCTCAATAAGAAGTTCTACCGTTATCATACCGGTCATATCGGTGGTTTGAAAGAGATCAGCTATAAGCGGATCATGGAGAACCGTCCCGAGCAGGCTGTGGAGCTGGCTGTTAAGGGTATGCTGCCCAAGAATAAGATCGCTTCCGCTGCAAAGACCCGTCTGAGAGTATTTGCCGGTGCTGAGCATAATCTGGATGCTCAGAAGCCCGAAGTATTCGAGAAGTAAGGAGGACTTAAACCATGTATAACAACGAAAATTATTTCTATGGCACCGGCAGAAGAAAATCTTCCGTAGCCAGAGTTCGCCTGCTTCCCGGAAGCGGCAATGTAACCATCAACGGCAGAACCATGGACGATTATTTCGGCCTTGAGACCCTCAAGCTGCTGGTTCGTCAGCCTCTGGAGTTGACCGGCACCATGGGTAAGTTTGATGTCATCGTTAATGTCGTCGGCGGCGGCGTAAGCGGTCAGGCAGGTGCAATCCGTCATGGTATCACCCGCGCTCTCATCGAGTCCGATGAGACCTTGAAGCCCGTTCTGAAGAAGGCCGGCTTTGTAACCCGCGACCCCAGAATGAAGGAGAGAAAGAAGTACGGTTTGAAGGCCGCACGTCGCGCTCCTCAGTTCTCCAAGAGATAACAGACTTATCTCAAGAGCACTCGCTTGGGGCACATTCGCAAAGAGAAAAATCGGTTTTGAAACCATCTTTTCCGCCCAAACACAACAAAAAAATCCCGCTATGCGTCAGCATGGCGGGATTTTTATTCTTGCGTCTGAACAAAAAATCTGTGTTTCAAAACTACCAATTAAACCCCGATTGATAGCATTTGAGACGAATGTTCCCTTTGTGAATGTGCCCTTGGGTGCTCTTTTTTTGTGCGGCGTGCGGCCTTTTTCTCAAACGGTATTCTGCAGTATTTATGTTTAATTTTCCAAACAGTTTTTGTTTATCGCCCCCTCATAATGTTAGAATCAACAATTTTGAAAAACTGAATCCCTTTGCATTGACAAAATAACATATATTATGATATACTATTTTTTGTTTTAAGGTTCTTTGCAACTGACGGAATAAGTGGTGTACCACAAGGGAACAAAGGACTATATTGCCGACCGTCTGGGCGCCCTATTCCTGCTTAGGAATGGTGCGCCCTTTTCTTTTTACGGTAAAAATAAAGGAGGATTGATTTCATGAAAAAAGTAGCAGTCATGATGGGAAGCGATAGTGATCTGCCTATCGTACAAAAAGCATTGGATACCCTTTCTTCCTTCGGTGTACCCTATGAGGCGCATGTCTTTTCTGCCCATAGAACACCAGAGCAAGCAAGAGATTTCAGCCGTGCTGCCAGAGCGAATGGCTTTGGCGCGATCATTTGCGCTGCCGGTATGGCGGCCCATCTTGCAGGTGCTGTGGCAGCAAATACCACTCTGCCTGTAATCGGCATTCCCATTCAATCTAAAGGGCTCGGCGGCATGGACGCCCTCTTATCAACTGTAATGATGCCTCCCGGAATCCCGGTAGCTACTGTTGCAATTGATGGGGCTGTTAATGCCGCTTTATTATCGATTCAGATTCTTGCAGTAGAGGATCAAGAACTTGCCGCAAAGCTGGATGAGAAGAGAGTGAAGGATGCAGAGGTTGTATTGGCGAAGGATGCCGCCCTGCAAAAATAAGTTTGAAATTTTATTTATATAAAGGAGAACGAAAAAATGAAACTTGTTTACACCGGAAAGACCAAAGACGTATTTGCACTTGAGAACGGCAACTATCTTTTGAAATTTAAGGACGATTGCACCGGTAAGGACGGTGTGTTTGATCCCGGCGAAAATTCTGTCGGCCTCACTATCGACGGTGTGGGTGATGTGAACCTCAGAATGTCGATCTATTTCTTTGAAAAAGTTAATGCTGCAGGAATCAAGACTCATTATGTAGATGCATCCCTTGAGGATACCACCATGGAGGTTCTTCCTGCTAAGGTATTCGGTAAGGGTCTTGAGGTAATCTGCCGCCATAAGGCAGTAGGAAGCTTCTATCGCCGCTATAGTGATTATATCGAAGAGGGCGCTGATCTGCCCGCATATGTCGAGATGACCTTCAAGAACGATGAAAAGGGCGATCCCTTGGTAACCAAAGACGGCCTTGTAGATCTCGGTGTTATGACTGCTAAGCAGTATGACGATATGAAGGAGATGACCCAGAAGATCACCCAGATTGTGGCCGATGATCTGAAAGAAAAGGGCTTGATCCTTTATGATATCAAATTTGAGTTTGGATATGATGCTGAAGGCAATGTCATGCTGATTGATGAGATCGCCTCCGGTAATATGCGGGTTTATAAGGATGGCCAGTATATCGATCCTATGACCTTGAGTGAATTGTTCTTTGCATAATTAGGAGGAGCGCATAATCTATGGGAGGATTTTTTGGAATCACCTCAAAAAATGAATGTTTGTCGGATGTCTTTTTCGGCGTCGACTATCATTCTCATCTCGGAACCCGCCGAGCAGGGATTGCCGTTTACGATGAAGAGATAGGCCTTCAGCGGCAGATTCACGGTATTCAAAACGCCCCTTTTCGCACCCGCTTTGAGCATGTGCTTACAGAGATGGAGGGAAAGGCTGCAATCGGCTGTATCAGCGATTGGGATCCGCAACCGCTGCTGATCCGCTCTAAATTGGGTGCCTTTGCCATCTGCATCATCGGTAGGATCAACAATGCGCAGGCGCTGATCGATCAGTACCTAAAGGAAGAAAACGGCCATTTTGATGCCATGACCGGCGGCAATGTAAACGCCACAGAGCTGACCGCCGCGCTGATCAGCCAAAAGGAAAACTTTTTAGAAGGAATCCGCTTTGCGCAATCCATGATCGAGGGCACTGCCAATATCTTGATCATGACGAATAACGGCTCCCTTATTGCCGCAAGGGATAAGGTGGGCCGCTTGCCCGTGCTGATCGGAAAAGGCGAGGATGGCCATTGTGTTACCTTTGAATCCTTTGCCGCCACAAAACTGGGATTTGAGATTGTGAAGGAGTTGGGCCCCGGCGAGATCGTGGAGCTTGTCCCCGAGAAGATCACAGTGCTCAATGAGGCATCAGAAAAAAAGAAGATCTGCTCCTTCCTCTGGAGCTACTACGGCTATCCCACTTCCGGTTATGAGGGGGTCAATGTAGAGACCATGCGATATCGCAACGGCGCTCTGATGGCCGAAAGTGATAAAGAAAAGGGAATCGCAGAGGAACTGGATTATGTAGGCGGAATGCCCGATTCCGGTATTCCTCATGCGATCGGCTATGCCAATAAGAGCGGCATCCCTTATGCAAGAGCCTTTATTAAATATACGCCCACCTGGTCGAGAAGCTTTACTCCCGTAAAGCAATCGGATCGGGATCGGGTGGCAAAGATGAAGCAGATTCCTGTTCATGATCTGATCCAGGATAAGAAATTGCTGTTTGTGGATGATTCTATCGTCCGTGGCACCCAGATCAAGGAAACGGTGGATTTCCTCTATGAAAACGGTGCAAAGGAAGTCCATATGCGCTCTGCTTGCCCGCCCATCATGTTTGGATGTAAGTATCATAACTTTTCCCGCTCCACCTCTGATATGGATCTGATTGCCCGCAGGGTAATCATGGAACTGGAAGGAGAAGAGGGCTTTAACTACATTGATGAATATATCGATGATAAGACCGAGCGGGGAAAAGCCCTGCGTAAGACCCTTTGCGAGCGATTCAATTTTGCATCCTTGGAATATCAGTCCCTTGAAAATATTATTAAAGCGATAGGCTTGCCCGAATGTGATCTTTGCACCTATTGCTGGAACGGAAAGGAATAAGAAATGAACAATTCGAGATCCGAAAGTTATGCTGCTGCCGGTGTTGATATCACTGCCGGCTATAAAGCGGTTGAATTGATGAAAAGCCATGTCGCCCGCACGAAAACTGCAGGCGCTGATATTGATATCGGTGGCTTTGGCGGGCTTTTTGTACCTGATATTGCGGGGATGAAGAAGCCTGTCCTTGTGAGCGGGACCGATGGTGTGGGCACCAAGCTGAAGATGGCTTTTTTGATGGACAAGCATGATACAGTAGGCATCGATTGCGTCGCAATGTGCGTCAACGATGTTATCTGCTGCGGTGCAAAGCCCCTTTTCTTCTTGGATTATATTGCTTGCGGCAAAAATGTCCCCGAAAAGATCGCCCAAATCGTATCCGGTGTAGCAGAAGGCTGCGTTCAGAGCGGTGCTGCCCTCATCGGCGGCGAAACTGCTGAAATGCCCGGCTTTTATCCTGTGGATGAATATGATCTTGCAGGCTTTGCCGTCGGTATTGTTGATGCCGAAAAGGTAATTGATAATAAGACCATGAAGGCAGGCGATGTGGTCATTGCACTGCCCTCCAGCGGTGTTCATTCCAATGGCTTCTCCCTTGTGAGAAAGGTGTTTGATGTAGAAAACGCCGATATCAAGACCCCTCGCGCAGAACTGGGCGGTCTTTCTGTGGGCGAGGCGCTGCTGACCCCCACCAAGATCTATGTCAAGCCCATGAACGCCCTCTTTGAGGAGATCAAGGTCAAAGGTGTATCCCATATCACCGGCGGCGGCTTCTATGAGAATATTCCCAGAAGTATTCCCGACGGGCTTTGCGCTAAAATTGATAAGAGCGCTGTGCGCGTACTGCCGATCTTTGATTTAATTGCTAGAGTTGGAAATATTCCCGAGCGGGATATGTATAATACCTTCAATATGGGTGTGGGCATGAGCATTGTGGTCGCTCCCGAAGATGCCGAGCGGGCTCTTGCTGTTTTGACTGAGCAGGGTGAGAAGCCTTATATCATCGGTACAATCATTGAAGGCGCGGAAAAGATCATTCTTGAATAAGGAGGATGCGATTGTGAGAGATTCGCAAACGCGGATAGCTGTATTGGTTTCCGGCGGCGGTACCAACCTTCAAGCGTTGATCGACGCTCAAAAAGCCGGAATTCTTCAAAACGGCAAGATTGAGCTGGTTCTTTCCGGCAATCCGGATGCCTATGCGCTGGTTCGTGCTGAAAAGGCGGGGATTCCTGCTGTAACCGTAGGCAGAAAGGCTTGTGCAAATCGTGAAGAATTCGAGAGCAAGCTTCTTGCTGCGTTGGAAGAATATAAAATCGATCTTATTGTTTTGGCAGGATTTATGCATATTTTGTCGGCCGATTTTACCGGTCGGTGGCCGGAGCGGATGATCAATGTTCATCCCTCCTTGATTCCGTCCTTTTGTGGCGAGGGCTTTTATGGGCTGAGAGTCCATGAGGCGGCCCTTCGCTATGGGGTAAAGGTTACGGGCGCAACGGTGCACTTTGTCAACGAAGTGCCGGATGGCGGGCGAATCATTGCTCAAAAGGCGGTAGAGATTCAAGAAGGGGACACCCCTGAAATTCTTCAAAAGCGCGTTATGGAAGAAGCAGAGTGGATTTTGCTGCCCCGCGCTGTCGAAAAGGTGAGTATGGCAATCAGAAAAGGAGAGCGGATATGAATATTTATGAAGTGAAATCGATGGGTGAGCGGATCGCAGGCAATAGCTATGTGGGCCGCGGGATTGTAATCGGAAAGACTGCCGATGGTAAAAAAGCCGCCGCTGCTTATTTTATTATGGGCAGAAGCGAAAATAGCCGTAATCGCATCTTTACCGAGAAGGATGGCGCTGTTTATACCGAGCCCTTTGATCCTTCCAAGGTAGAAGATCCTTCCCTTATCATTTATGCCGCTCTTCGTGAGTATGAAAATAAATTAGTAGTTACCAATGGGGATCAGACCGATACTGTGGTTAATTTCCTCAAGCAGGATGGTACCTTTGCGCAAGCGCTTACCACCCGCGAATTTGAGCCCGACGGCCCCAATTGGACCCCTCGCATCAGCGGTATGCTTACCTTTGATGAAAATGATTTTACTTATGAGATGAGCATCTTGAAAAGCGCAGATGCAGAAGGAACTGCCTGCAATCGCTATCATTTTGATTATCCCTCTTTGGCAGGATTAGGCCATTTTATCCATACCTATGTATGCGACGGAAATCCCATCCCCACCTTCCAAGGGGAGCCTGAGCGTGTATCTATCCCTGATGATATTGATACCCTTACCGAGGATATCTGGAGCAACTTGGATGCTGATAATAAGATCTCTCTTTATGTGCGCTATATCGACCTTGCTACAGGGGAATCGGAAAGCCGCATGATCAACAAAAATTGCAGATAAGAAAAGGAGCAGCAAAATGAAAGAATTTGAATTAAAATACGGCTGTAACCCCAATCAGAAGCCTTCTAAGATTTTTATGAAAGACGGCAGCGATCTGCCTATTAAGATCCTCTCCGGCCGGCCCGGTTATATCAATTTTTTGGACGCCTTTAATTCTTGGCAGCTGGTAAAGGAATTGAAAGCCGCTTTGGGTCAACCGGCGGCCACCTCCTTTAAGCATGTAAGCCCTACCTCTGCCGCTGTTGGAAATCCTTTGAGCGCTGAGCTGAAGAAGGCTTGCTTTGTAGATGATATTGAGGGCTTGGATGAATCTCCCTTGGCTTGTGCCTATGCCAGAGCAAGAGGCACCGATCGCATGAGTTCTTTTGGCGATTTTATTGCTCTTTCCGATATTTGCGATAAAACCACCGCTCTGCTGATCAAGCGGGAAGTATCCGATGGTATTATTGCTCCCGGCTATACCGATGAGGCGCTGGAGATCTTGAAATCCAAGCGGAAGGGCAATTATAATATTATTGAAATTGACCCTGATTTTACCCCCGACCCTGTGGAGACAAAAGAAGTCTATGGAATCACCTTCCAGCAAGGTCGTAATGAATTTAAGATTGATGAAGAGCTCCTTTCCAATCTTGTTACTGAAAATAAGGTTTTGCCCTCTGAGGCTAAGCGTGATCTGATTATCGCCTTGATTACTTTGAAATATACCCAATCCAATTCTGTCTGCTATGCGGTGGATGGCCAAGCAATCGGCGTAGGCGCAGGCCAGCAATCCAGAATTCATTGCACCCGTCTTGCAGGCAATAAGGCGGATGTATGGCATCTTCGCCAGCATGAGAAGGTGCTGAATCTGCCCTTCCTGCCCACCCTTGGCAGACCGGATCGTGATAATGTAATTGATAGCTATATTAATAAAAATGAAGAAGATGTATGCAAAGACGGCGTATGGCAGAAGTATTTCACCACCCGTCCCGAGCCCCTCACTGCCGAAGAGGCAAGAGCCTATCTTGATTCTTTGAGCGGCGTGGCCCTCGGTAGCGATGCATTCTTCCCCTTTGATGATAATATTGAGCGCGCAAAGCGGAGCGGTGTTTCTTATATTGCTCAGCCCGGCGGCTCTATTCGTGATGATGTAGTGATCAATTGCTGCGATAAATACGGGATGGCCATGGCCTTTACCGGTATGCGCTTGTTCCACCATTGATGGAAGAAGGAGAATAAGAGAATGAAATTATTGGTTGTGGGCGGCGGAGGCCGCGAGCATGCCATTATTAAAAAATTAAAGGAAAATCCCAATGTAACCGAGATTTTTGCCCTCCCCGGCAACGGCGGCATGGCAGAGGAAGCAACCCTTGTGCCGATTGGTGCAAAAGAGATTGAAAAAATTGTAGAATTTGCGGTAAAAGAAAAGATCGACTATGCAGTGGTTGCTCCCGATGATCCGCTGGTACTTGGTGCAGTGGATGCTCTGAACGAAAAGGGGATTCCTTGCTTTGGCCCCAAGGCTAATGCGGCTATTATTGAGGGGAGCAAGGTCTTTTCTAAGGATCTGATGAAAAAATACGGAATTCCTACTGCGGAATATGCGGTCTTTACCGATTGCGGCGATGCACTTGCTTATCTGGAAACCGCTCCTGTTCCTACCGTTATCAAAGCAGATGGCCTTGCTTTAGGCAAGGGTGTTGTCATTGCGCTGACCCGCGATGAGGCAAAGAACGCTGTCTGCTCCATGATGGAGGATAAGGTTTTCGGAGAGAGCGGAAGCCGCGTGGTAATCGAGGAATTTCTTACCGGTCCGGAGGTCTCTGTCCTTTCCTTTACCGATGGAGAAACGGTAGTGCCCATGGTCTCTTCCATGGACCATAAGCGTGCTTTAGATGATGACAAAGGGCTGAATACCGGCGGAATGGGTACAGTCGCGCCCAATCCTTATTATACCGATGCTGTTGCTGAGCGGTGTATGAAGGAAATTTTCCTTACTACCATCAAAGCAATGAAAGCGGAGGGGCGCCCCTTCAAAGGCTGCCTTTATTTTGGGTTGATGCTGACGCCCAAGGGGCCTAAAGTCATTGAATATAACTGCCGCTTTGGGGATCCTGAGACGCAGGTGGTATTACCTCTGCTGGAAAGCGATTTGCTCACTATTATGCAGGCTACTACCAATGGTACTTTGGCAGAAACTCCCGTGAAATTCAAAGATGCCCACGCCTGCTGCGTGGTGATGGCATCGGAAGGATATCCCGGAAAGTATGAAACCGGCAAGGAGATCACTATTCCCAATGAAATCAAGGGTGATGTCTTTGTGGCAGGTGCTAAGCTTTCGGATGGAACGCTTTTGAGCGCAGGGGGGCGTGTCCTCGGCGTCTGCGCTGTAGAGGATTCGCTGAAGGGTGCCATTGATGCCGCTTATGAAAAGGTTTCCCGTATTCATTTTGATAACGCTTTCTGCCGTAAGGATATCGGCCGGCGGGCGCTGGCCGCGGGAAGAGAGGAGTAAATAAATTGGTATATCGTATCTATGTGGAAAAAAAGCCGGCTCTTGCCGGTGAGGCGCGGGATTTGCGCCATGAGATTCGCCATATCCATCAGATTAAATCTTTGGAATCTGTGCGGATTATCAATCGCTATGATGTAGAAAATATTGAAGAAGAGTTATTTAACTACGCGGTAAAAACCGTCTTTTCCGAGCCCCAACTGGATCAAACCTATGAATCGGTTGAGGCGGATGGTGCATATGTATTTGCGGTAGAGTATTTGCCCGGTCAATTTGATCAGCGGGCTGATTCTGCCGCCCAATGCATCCAGATTATCTCTCAAGGGGAGCGCCCCACAGTCAGAACCGCTAAAGTATATTTACTTTACGGCTCTCTTACCGAAGAAGAGATTCAAACCATCAAAAAGAGCGTAATCAACCCTGTGGAATCCCGTGAGGCAGCCTTAGAAAAGCCCGAAACGCTGCAGGTAGCCTATGAGATTCCCGAGACGGTAGCAACTCTTGACGGCTTTTTGAAATTAGACCGTGAGGGTCTTGCTGAATTTGTAAAGAATTATGGTCTTGCAATGGATGAGGACGATATCGCATTTTGTCAAGCTTATTTCCAAAAAGAGGGCAGAGATCCCACCATTACGGAAATTCGCATGATTGATACCTATTGGTCGGATCATTGCCGCCATACCACCTTCCTCACCACCATCGATGATGTGAAATTCGAGGATGCTCTTCTTCAGAGCGCTTATGAAGATTATATTGCTACCCGTAAAGAGCTTGGCCGTACCAAGCCGATCAATCTGATGGATATCGGCACTTTAGCTGCAAAATACCTTCGCTCTGTGGGTAAGCTTGATAAGCTGGATGAATCGGAAGAAATCAATGCTTGCACCGTTAAGATCGAAGTGGAGGCGGATGGCAAAAAAGAGCCTTGGTTGCTTCTTTTCAAGAATGAGACCCATAACCATCCCACTGAGATCGAGCCTTTTGGTGGTGCAGCCACCTGCATCGGCGGAGCAATTCGCGATCCTCTTTCCGGAAGAAGCTATGTCTATGGTGCTATGCGCGTAACCGGTGCTGCAGATCCTTTGAAGCCTGTAAAAGAAACGCTGGAAGGAAAGCTGCCTCAGCGCAAGATTGTTACAACCGCTGCCGCAGGCTATTCATCTTATGGCAATCAGATCGGCCTTGCAACCGGCATGGTCGATGAGCTTTATCATGATGGTTATGCCGCGAAGCGTCTGGAGATTGGCGCTGTGGTAGGCGCTGCTCCTGCTGAGAACGTGCGCAGAGAGTGCCCCGCTCCCGGAGATGTTGTCATTCTTCTGGGTGGCCGTACCGGTCGGGATGGATGCGGCGGTGCTACCGGCTCTTCCAAATCCCATACCCTGCAATCTTTGGAGAGCTGCGGGGCTGAGGTGCAGAAGGGAAATGCCCCTGAGGAACGGAAACTTCAGCGCCTTTTCCGCAATTATGAGGCCTGCCGCATGATTAAACGCTGCAACGATTTCGGTGCAGGCGGTGTATCGGTTGCGATTGGTGAGTTGGCCGATGGATTGAAAATTGATTTGAATGCTGTCCCCAAAAAATATGATGGTCTGGATGGTACAGAGCTTGCGATCAGCGAATCTCAGGAGAGAATGGCTGTAGTGGTAGAACCCAAGGATGTAGAGCGGTTTATTGAGCTTGCAGATCAAGAGAACCTTGAGGCAACCGTTGTGGCTAAGGTTCAGGCAGATCCTCGCTTGGTTATGCATTGGAATGGTAATGTCATTGTCGATATCAGCCGTGAATTTTTGAATTCCAATGGTGCTGAGAAGCATATTACCATTACTCCTGCAGCGCCCGCTTGCTATCGCAAGAAAGTTGGGGAAGATTTTGCTCAGGAATTAAAGGATCTTGCAGGGGACCTTAATGTCTGCTCCAAGCGCGGCCTTTCCGAGCGGTTTGATTCCACCATCGGTGCCGGCACCGTCTTGATGCCCTTTGGCGGTAAGAATCAGTTGACCCCCATTCAGGCGATGGTGCAGAAAATCTCCATGGAAGAAAAGCATACCGATGATTGCTCTTTGATGGCTTGGGGCTATAACCCCTATGTAGCAGAAAAGAGCCCTTATCACGGCGCTTATCTTGCAGTGGTTGAGTCTGTCTGCAAATTGATTGCAACCGGCGCAAAATTTGAGGATGTATATCTTACTTTCCAAGAGTATTTTGAGCGCCCCGGTAAGGATGGTAAGCGTTGGGGCAAGCCTTTGGCAGCCCTTTTGGGTGCATTTGAGGCGCAGAAGGATCTGGGAATCGCCGCGATCGGCGGTAAGGATTCCATGAGCGGTACCTTTGAGCAGCTGGATGTTCCTCCCACCTTGGTTTCTTTCGCTGTTACTACAGGGAAAACGGGCGAAATTGTACCCAACCATTTCAAGAAGGCGAGTAATCGCGTTGTATTACTGCAGCCCGAATATAATGAGAATCATCTTCCCGATGCTTCTTCTTTAATGAAGCTTTTTGATACGGTTACCGATCTCTTGAGAAGCGGAAAAGCAGTTACTGCCTATACCCCCGGCTTCGGCGGTGTGGCTGAGGCGGTAATAAAGATGGCAATGGGCGATGGATTTGGCTTTGCATTTGATGAGAGCCGCACCATGGAAGAGCTCTTCGGCTATCAATACGGCAGCTTCCTGCTGGAGCTTTCAGAGGAAGCGGAGATTGGCTTGCCCATCGGTGTTGTTACCGCTGAAAAGAGCTTTGTGAAGGGCGAAGAAAAGGTAAGCCTTTTTGAGATCGAAGATCTTTATGAAAATAAGCTGGAGAGTGTATTCAGTTGCAATATTACCCATCCTGAGCAACCCATGGAGACCTTCTCCTATGAAGCAAAGGAGCGGGTAGCGCCTGCTATTAAGGTAGCGAAGCCTAAGGTTTTGATCCCTGTATTTCCCGGCACCAATTGCGAATTTGATAGCGCAAGAGCCATGCGGGATGCGGGGGCTGATCCTGAGATTTTTGTCATTAACAATCGTTCTGCAGAAGGGATCAATCGCAGCGTGGAAGCCTTTAGCAATAAGTTGAAGGAATCTCAGATTGTTTTTGTCCCCGGCGGATTTTCCGGCGGTGATGAGCCGGAAGGCTCCGGTAAATTTATTACCGCTTTCTTCCGCAATGCCGCAGTAAAAGAGCAGGTAACTGCCCTTTTGGAAGAGCGGGATGGCTTGATGCTTGGTATTTGCAATGGATTTCAGGCTTTGATTAAGCTGGGTCTTGTCCCTTATGGCAAGATCATCGATACCGATGAGAATTGCCCCACCTTGACCTTCAATACCATTGCGCGCCATCAATCCAGAATTGTCCGCACCCGCGTTGCTTCCAATAAGTCTCCTTGGCTTGCCGGCGCTCAGGTGGGGGATGTCTATCATGTACCGATCTCTCATGGCGAAGGCCGATTCCTTGCAGATGAGAAATTGATCCGTCAGTTGGCTGAAAACGGTCAAATTGCTACTCAATATGTAGATATGGACGGGAATGCCACCTCCGATATCCATTTCAATCCCAATGATTCCTGCTTTGCGATCGAGGGAATTACCTCTCCCGATGGCCGCGTATTCGGTAAGATGGGTCATTCGGAGCGCTATGCAGATGGACTCTATCGCAATGTGCTGGGTAAATATGATCTGCAGATGTTCCGCTCTGCAGTAGAATATTTCAAAAAATAAAGGAGAAGTAAGTCATGGCTTATTTAACGGATATTGAAATTGCGCAGCAATGTAAAATGAAGCCGATTTCCGAGATTGCCGCTACCGCTCATGTAGAAGAGGAGTATTTAGAGCATTACGGAAAATATAAGGCAAAAATTGATCTTTCTTTATTAAAAAAGGAGCGTAAGGACGGTAAATTGGTATTGGTAACTGCCATCACACCTACCCCTGCCGGCGAAGGGAAGACTACCACCACCATCGGCCTTGCAGATGGTTTGCGCCGGATCGGAAAAGATGTTACCGTGGCTTTGCGTGAGCCTTCCTTGGGCCCTGTCTTTGGAATCAAAGGCGGTGCCGCAGGCGGCGGCTATGCGCAGGTTGTTCCTATGGAGGATATCAATCTTCATTTTACCGGTGATTTCCATGCCATCGGCGCGGCGAATAATCTCTTGGCTGCCATGCTGGATAACCATATTCAGCAGGGAAATGCCCTTGGAATCGATGTTAAGAAGATCACATGGAAGCGCTGCGTGGATATGAATGACCGCCAGCTTCGGAATGTGATCGATGGTTTGGGCGGCAGAATGCAGGGCGTGCCCCGCGAGGATGGCTTTGATATTACGGTTGCCAGCGAAATCATGGCAGTTTTGTGCCTTTCCGATTCTATTACCGATCTGAAGGAGCGCCTTGCACGCATTATCGTGGGCTATACCTACGATGATCAGCCTGTAACCTGCGGCCAGCTGAAGGCCCATGGTGCAATGGCTGCTTTGCTGAAGGATGCCCTGAAGCCGAATCTTGTGCAGACCTTGGAAGGCACTCCTGCTTTTGTGCATGGCGGGCCCTTTGCCAATATTGCTCATGGCTGCAACTCTGTTATTGCCACCAAAATGGCAATGAAAATGGGCGATTATGCCATTACAGAAGCAGGCTTTGGTGCAGATTTGGGCGCCGAGAAGTTTTTGGACATCAAATGCCGCATGGCCGGCTTGACTCCTGATGCTGTAGTTGTAGTTGCTACTATCCGCGCTCTGAAGATGCATGGCGGTCTTGCCAAAACCGAGCTTGGAAATGAGGATCTTGCTGCATTGGAAGCGGGTATTCCCAATTTGCTGCGCCACGTTTCTAATATTAAGAATGTATATCGCTTACCCTGCGTAGTGGCAGTGAATCGTTTCCCCACCGATACCGATGCGGAAATTGATTGCTTAATTGAGCGTTGCAAGGCGTTGGGCGTAAATGTTGTCCTTTCTACTGTCTGGGCCGATGGCGGAGCCGGGGGAGAGGAGCTTGCCAAAGAGGTTGTTCGTCTATGCGAAGAAGAGCAGGGTGATTTCACCTTCTGCTATGAAGACGATACAACCATTGCTGAGAAAATCGAGGCAATTGTGAAGAAGATCTATGGCGGCGACGGTGTAAATATTCTTCCTGCCGTTCAAAAGCAGATTGACCGTCTTACAGAGCTTGGCTATGGCAATTTGCCTGTATGCATGGCAAAGACCCAGTATAGCTTTTCGGATGATCCCACTAAGCTGGGCGCTCCAGAAGGCTTTACTGTAACGGTGCGTAATATCAAAATTTCTGCAGGTGCAGGCTTCATTGTTGCTCTGACAGGCGAAATTATGACAATGCCCGGTCTGCCCAAGAGCCCTGCCGCCGAGCGGATCGATGTGGACGAAAACGGCGTTATTACCGGACTTTTCTAATCTGTAAAGTATAATACCTTTATATGCGGATGCGAAGGCATCCGCATATTCTTTTTATAAAACTATGGAAATTTTATAATTTATATAGTATAATAAATTGATAAAGTATTTCTAAAGGGGCGATTGCCAATGAAAAAATTGTCTGTAAATTTATTAGAACTTCTGGATTCGGTCATTATTGCGCTGGTGGCGGTGATGGTGATCTTTAGTCTCTTTTTCCGCATTTATGTAGTAGATGGTAAATCCATGAATTCTACATTGACTCATCAAGACCGGTTGCTGGTATCGCAACTTTTCTATACGCCCAAGCAAGGGGATATTATCTGCTTTGTGGCCAAAGACCTTAATGATAAGATTTTGGTTAAGCGGGTGATTGCTACCGAAGGGCAGACCGTGGATATCACAGATGATTTCATTGTAACGGTCGATGGCGTGCCCTTGGTTGAGGATTATCTTGATCCGGGCATTTATACCAATCCAAAGTATTTTTCTTTTCCCTATACTGTGAAGGAAAATGAAGTATTCTGCCTTGGTGATAATCGGATCGATTCCAAAGATAGCCGTGATCTTGGGCCTATTGAGAATAAATATATTCTCGGCCGCTTGATTCTGCGGCTTTTCCCCAATACCGGAATCGTCAAATAAGGAGTTCCTATGAATTTCACATCGCTGGAATATCTGATATTTCTTGCCATAGCCTTTCTGATCTATTTTCTCTTAGGTCAAAAAGCGCGGATTTATTGGCTTCTGGGGTGCAGCTATTATTTTTACGGGTGCTGGAATCCCAAATACGCACTTTTGATGCTTTTTTCTACTCTTATCACTTATCTCAGCGGCCTTTTTATCGGAAAAAGCAAGACAGAGCGTCAGAAGAAAATATATGTATTTCTATCTTTTTTCGTCAATTTAGCGATCCTTTTTGTTTTCAAGTATTATTCCTTTTCCGTTGGAGCGTTGAATCGGCTTTTTGCTTTGAAGATTCCCGAAACGCTGAATCTTTTACTGCCGGTCGGAATCAGCTTTTATACCTTTCAGGCCCTTAGCTATACATTGGATGTCTATCGTAAGGATGTGGAAGTGGAGCGGAATTTCTTCCGCTATGCATTGTTTGTCTCTTTCTTTCCCCAGCTTGTTGCGGGGCCGATTGAAAAATCCAAGGATCTTCTGAAGCAATTTTATGTAAAGCATCCGTTTTCGTGGGAGCGGTTTCATCAAGGGGTTCTTTGGATTGCGATTGGATTTTTCTATAAGTTGGTAATTGCCGATCGTGCAGCAATGGTCGTCAATCAAGTATATAATCATTTGGATTCATATCAAGATGGCGGAGGCCTGTATTTAATCGCCGCAACGGTTTTATTTGCCATTCAAATTTATTTTGATTTTCATGCCTATTCCACCATTGCGAAGGGCAGTGCTCTCATGATGGGTTATCATCTGAGCCAAAATTTCAAAAAGCCTTATTTTGCTGTATCGATTAAAGATTTTTGGCGCAGATGGCATGTGTCTTTGAGCTCATGGTTTAAGGAGTATCTTTATTTTCCTTTAGGGGGCAGCCGTAAAGGCTTTTGGCGCACACAGATCAATTTGATGATTGTTTTCATGGTGAGTGGTCTTTGGCATGGCGCTGCGTGGACTTTTGTGGTTTGGGGTGCCCTTCACGGCGCTTATCAGGTAATCGAAAATTTGGTTCAAAGGGATAGCAACAGCAAAAACAACACCTCTTTGCTCAAGAAAGTATTTAAGATCATATTCACTTTCTGCCTTGTGGATTTTGCGTGGATCTTCTTTAGAGCCAATTCCATGGGCGATGCCTTTAAGGTGATCGGAAATCTTTTCGATTTCGGAAAGCCGATCGGCGCTGATTTGCTTGGTTGCAGTGGTGTAGAAATGGTGATCTTGCTGGTTGCATGTGCCGCTGTTTTTGGCTTGGAGCTGATCTCCGAAAAGGTGGATTTGCTTAAGTTTCTATATAACCGAAATATCGTTGTGCGGTATACATTTTATTATATTTTGATTTTTGCCGTAATCATCTTCGGCATTTATGGCCCCGGATTTGATGCGCAGGAATTTATTTATTTCCAATTCTGAGGTGAGGAATGAAACGTATTTTTAAGGACATTGTATTTGTAGCTATATTCCTTTTGCTGCTTGGGATATGCTCTGATATTTTTGTGCTTAAGGGAAATGGTTATGGATCGGATGTCTGGTCATTTTATGAGCTGAAAAGAAATTCTTTGGATGTTGTCTTTCTCGGATCATCTCATAGCTATGCCTCCTTTTCTCCGGAAGTGATTGAGAAGCAGGCAGGCTTGAAATCTTATAACTTCGCTACGCAGCAGCAGCCAATGTCGATCACTTATTACTATATGAGGGAGGCTCTCAAGCGCCATCAACTTCAAACGATTGTATTGGAAGCGAGGATGCTTACGGTTGATGATGCATTTATGAAAGAGGGTGTTGTTCGAGATGCTTTGGATAAAATGCCCTTATCTTTCAATAAACTGAGAGCAATCAATGCCAGCGTTGAAAAGCCGCAGGATCGGGTTTCATATTATTTGAATATCATTAAATACCATAATCGCTATGATCGCTTGAATAAGAATGATATAGCAAGCGGAATTCTTCGTAATGGAATTGATAATAATGGATTCAAGGCACTGGAATCCAAATTGGATATATGGAATGATAATAAAGAGATTTTGAAGATAGAAGAGAAGCAAGAAATCAGCGATAAGAATTTGTTTTATTTGGAAAAGATTGTGAATCTCGCCAATGAGCGCGGCATTCGCTTAATCATTGTAAAGAGCCCCTGCTTGCTAGCTGCCAAAGAACGAAAAAATCTCAATTGGGTGGAGCAATATGCCACTGAGCGAGGAATCGAGTTTATCGACTATAATGAACGGGTAGAGGAGCTTGGCTTGATTGCAGGCGATTATTATGATAAAGGCCATTTATCTGCAAAAGGTGCTGAAAAGGTGAGCGTAGATGTTGCAAAATATCTGATAGCCGATCAACAATAGGAAGTGAAAGAATGGAAGAAAACAGACTTTTAATAAATTGGTATCCCGGTCATATGACCAAAACACGCCGCTATATCGAAAAAAATATTTCGATGGTGGATTTGGTCATTGAAGTGGCGGATGCGCGCGTGGTGCAGAGCAGCCAGAATCCCGATTTCAATCGGCTGCTCGCCAATAAGAAGCGCTTGATGGTTCTGACCAAGAAAGATTTAGCGGATGAGGCGGTCAGCAGCCGATGGATGAATTATTTTAAGAATGAGGGGCGCACCGTCTTGCTGATCGATAGTGCCAAAGGGCAGGGGACAAGCGAGATTCTTCCTACTGTGAGGAATATGCTGAAAGAGCAGATTGATCGTGCGGCTGAAAAGGGGATGAGAAAGACCATTCGGCTGATGATCTGCGGTGTTCCCAATTCGGGAAAGAGCACCTTGATTAATACCCTTTGCCGCCGCCGCGCGGCAGAGGCGCAAGATCGGCCGGGCGTAACCCGCGGCGGTCAATGGGTAACTCTTTCCGGCGATGTAGAATTATTGGATACACCGGGCATTCTTTGGAATAAATTCGAGGATATGCAGCAAGGGATTCATCTTGCCCTTACCGGCGCCATAAAAGATGATGTGGTGGATAGGGAAGAGCTTGCTTTGGAATTGATTAAAATTCTTCGGGTAAAGTATCCCAAGAGCCTTGAGGAACGCTATAAAATCGAGGTGGATGCCGATGATATGCCCCTCGATATTTATGAAAAAATCTGCCGCGCAAGAGGATTCATCATGCGCGGAAATGAATATGATTATACGCGATGCGCCGCTGTATTGCTGGATGAATTTCGCGGCGGTAAGCTGGGAAGAATCTCTTTGGAGGAGCCAAATGCTTGATTTTCATCTGGAAGAGGAATGTAAAAATAAAGGATATAAGATCATCTGCGGAGTGGATGAAGCCGGCAGAGGATGCCTATGCGGCCCTGTCTGCGCGGCGGCAGTAATTTTGCCCGAAGGCTGGAATCATCCGGATCTTAATGATTCAAAAAAACTTTCCCCGAAGCGCAGAGAAGCGTTGTATGATGCTATTTTGGAAAATGCGGTTTCTTATGGAATCGGATGGGGGAGTGTGGAGGAAATTGATTCTATCAATATTCTGAATGCGGCCATGCTTGCCATGCGGCGTGCGATTGATGAATTAGCTTTTACGCCCGATATTGCTTTGGTAGACGGAAATTGCGCAAGAGGCTTTACCGTCCCTGCTAAGACGGTGATCGGCGGTGATGGAATTTCTCCCTCGATTGCAGCGGCTTCTATTTTGGCAAAGGTTTCCAGAGATCGGCTTTGCATCGAGATGGATCGGGATTTTCCTCAATATGGAATTGCAGGCCATAAGGGCTATTGCACCAAGGCGCATCGGGAGGCTTTGCTGGAGCATGGGCCCTCTTCCATTCATCGAAAATCTTTTATGAAAAAAATATTGGGCGAATAAAATGAAGATCTATGGCTTAGGATTAAAAGGAGAGCAGGCTGCAAAGCGGTTTCTCAAAAAGAAGGGCTATAAGATTCTGGATGCGAATTATCAATGCCGCTTTGGTGAATTGGATCTTATAGCCAAGGATAAAGAATGCTTGGTGTTTTGCGAGGTTAAAACCCGAAGCCTTGGTGCACTGGCAGAACCTCAGGAGAGTGTTACTCCGGCCAAGCAGAGAAAAATGATCAAAACGGCTTTGTTTTATCTGCAGCAAACCCAATTTGACGGTCCTTCTCGATTTGATGTGATTGCAATAAAGAAAGATGAAAAGGGTGCGCTTCAGATCGAGCATCTGGAGAATGTATTTACATGCTGAATTATTTTGCCGATCTACATTGCGATACCCTTTGGCGCTGTTATGAGCAACGCTGGGATTTATCTCATCCTGCATTGCAGGTAAAAGAGCATCCATCTTTTGTGCATCTTCAAAACTATGGAATTTATATTCCGGACAGTGTGGGAGATTCTCTTGCATATTTCAAGAAAATATATGATCATGGAATGATGCTTTTTAAGGCTCATTCTCAATATGTTCATTGCCGCAATGTCAAGCAAATACATGAAGCCATCGCAGAAGGGAAAACCCCTTATTTGATCAGTATTGAAGGGGGCTGCCTTTTTAACGAAGATGATTCTTATAATCGCGCTGTTGCGGGAGAATTAAAGGAAAAGGGAATCGCCTTTATTTCCCTTTGCTATAATAAGGGGAATATTCTTGCAGGGGGGATTCTTTCGCCCGAAAAAGGATTGAGCGATGCGGGGAAACGGGTTGCTTTATTGCTTCATGAATGGGGCATTTCCATTGATATTTCCCATCTGAATCATCGATCGGCAGATGAGATGCTCACTTTGCTGCCCGATGGAATAGTAGCGACTCATTCGAATTGCTTTTCTTTGGTGGATCATCCCCGTAATCTTACCGATGAGCAGATAAAATCAATCATCGCTAAGAACGGCTTGATCGGCTTGAATTTTTATCCGCCGTTTTTAAGAGGAAAGGCAGCGAATTCAGATGATGTCTTATCTCATCTTGAGCATCTTGAGCGATTAGGCGGGCAGGATGTAATTGCGTTCGGAAGCGATTTTGACGGGATGGAATCCAACCCTTCCGATCTTTGCTCTACCGAAGATCTGCCAAGGTTTTATGAAAAACTTTCGGCAAAGGTAGGGGAGCGGGCAAATAAATATTGTTTTGAAAATGTAATGCGTTATTTAGATTGTCATTTCAAATAAAAAAGAGCGTCTTGCAGACGCTCTTTAGGCGGAAAGTTATTTTTCCTGATAGGTTTTGCAGAAGGTATCGGCGCTTTCGGTGCAGTTGGCGCAGTTACATACCTCAATTCTTTCGGCGGTGCATTTATTGTCCGTCGTGTGATAGTAACAGTTATTTACCTTGCAATCGACACCTTGGTTGACTGAATGATTGGATTTCATTGTTCAACACTCCTTTCCGTCCATTAGTATGGATTGAAAGAATAAAAATATTACGAAAGGCGGAATTTTTTTGGCACTTTATGTTTTGGGTGATCCGCATCTATCTTTTTCTGTGGATAAACCCATGGATATCTTCGGCGCGCGCTGGAAAAATCACGCCGAAAAAATCAAAAAGAATTGGAATGATACAGTAGGAAACGAGGATACGGTGGTTCTGGCGGGGGATCTTTCTTGGGGGATTTCCCTTGAGGAAGCCAAGGAAGACCTTGCTTTTTTACATTCTCTTGCAGGCAAAAAGATTTTGCTGCGCGGGAATCATGATTATTGGTGGGAAACCCATGCCAAAATGCAGCGATTTTTCGATGAAAACGGTTGGGATGATTTTTATATATTGCATAATACTTCGATTTTTGCGGAAGGCTTCTCTCTTTGCGGTACCCGTGGATGGAATGTGAGCGAAGGAGGCGAGCAGGACCAAAAGATTTTACGCAGAGAGATGCAAAGGCTGGAGCATTCATTGAGCGCGGCGAAAGCAGATGCGGAAAAGATCGTGTTTTTTCATTTTCCGCCGATGGAGAATGATGCTTCACCCTTTTTGCCGATTTTGAAAAAATATGGAGTTCGGCTTTGCTATTATGGGCATTTGCATGGAACCAAAGCATTGAATACTGCATCTTTTGAGCAAGACGGAATTCAATTTCATCTGATATCATGCGATGCCGTCAGCTTCACCCCGCGATGCGTTTCGGATGATTTTCAAGGCTTAACTGCAAAAAACAAGCAAATTAGCCAAAAAAATCACAGATTTTGGAGGAAACTTCTCTCTTATTTCATTAGAAAGAGTTGACAATTTTGCATTTCAATTATAAAATAAGATAGTTATGAATGAAATTCATATGGAGGTAGAAAAAGGATGAATGTTAAAGAAGTAAAGAAGCTGGAAAAAAGCACGGTCGAGATGATCGTTGAAGTAAAGGGCGAAGAGTTCAAGAAAGCTGTTGACGCTGCTTTCAAGAAGAATCTTTCTAAGATCACTGTCCCCGGCTTCCGTAAGGGTAAGGCTCCCCGTAAGTTGGTTGAGAGCTTGTATGGCGAAGGGGTGTTCTTTGAGGATGCAGTAAATGCTCTTTATCCCGAAGCTTATGAAAATGCTGTTAAGGAATCTGATCTGAAGGTTGTAGCACAGCCCGAGATCGAAATTACTGAAGTAGATGCAGAGGGCTTCACCTTTAAGGCTGTTGTAGCTGTAAAGCCTGAGGTTGAGGTGAAGGCTTATAAAGGAATTAAAGCCACCAAAAATGTCTATACTGTAACCGAGACGGAAGTAAAGGCTCGTCTGGAGCAGTTGCAGAAGCAGAACGAGAGAACCATCGTTGTTGAGCGTGAGTCCAAGGATGGCGATACTGTCAACATCGATTTTGATGGTTCTGTAGACGGGGTTCATTTTGATGGCGGCAAGGGCGAGAACTATGATCTTGTCCTGGGCAGCGGCAGCTTTATCCCCGGCTTTGAGCCTCAGTTGGTAGGCAAGAAGGCCGGCGAGGAAGTGAAGGTTGAGGTTACCTTCCCCGAGGATTATCATGCAGAGGATCTGAAGGGCAAGGCTGCAATCTTTGATTGCAAAATCAACGAAGTGAAAGAGACTGAGGTTCCCGAGCTGGATGATGAATTTGCAAAGGATGTAAGCGAATTCGATACTTTGGCTGATCTGAAAAAGGATATCAGAAAGTCCATCAAGGAGCAGAAAGAGCGTCAGGCAGCAAATGAGCTTGATAATGCTTTGATCGATGCTCTGCTTGAGAATACCGAGGTTGAGATTCCTGCTGCTATGGTTGATCAGAAGGTTGATACCATGTGTGGCGAATTTGAGCAGAGACTTGCAGGCTCCGGCTTGAATCTGAAGACCTATCTGCAGTATACCGGTATGGATGAGGCTTCCTTCCGCAAGGGCTTTGAAGAGGATGCTCAAAAGCAGGTGAAGGTTCGCCTTGCTTTGGAGAAGGTTGTTGAGCTGGAAGGCATTGTAATTTCCGATGAGGATGTTGAGGCTGAATATAAGAATATTGCCGATGCATATAATATGCCTGTTGATCAGATTAAGATGTATATCCCCAATACCGAGATCATGATGGATTGCGCAGTTGGTAAGGCAGTTGAGGTAATTCGCAACAATGCTGAGGTTACCGAGGAAAAGGTAACTGCTAAGAAGACTGCCGCTAAAAAGCCTGCAGCTAAGAAAGCAGAAGATAAAGAGTAATAATTTCTTTAGGGTGAGTAATTAAACTTGAACCCGCCGCAAAGCGGCATATTTCGGTACTTTTCACCCAATTTGTTCTCGCAAGGCGGCAGCCTTGCTTCATCCAAATTGAGCAAAAATTCCACAAAATCTTCTCCCTTTGCGGTCAAGGATTTTGAAA
>JAFSCX010000028.1 GCA_017436525.1 Clostridia bacterium
ATTCCATTCAATCGCGCCATTCTTTTCTTCAAATTCTCGAATACATCTACGAATCAAAAAGAGAATCTGGCCATTAATAGAGCGATCCTCATACTTCGCAATGTAGCGCAATTTCCCGTGGAGCGCAGGATCAATTTCGAGCCCCAAATGCTTATTATCCTTATTTCTCATATTGCACCTCTGAATTATCTTAATTTAAGTATATTTTAAGATAATTTTATGGTACAATGAGTTTAGTATACTTATTTCAAGTATACTAAATTTAGGAAAGCTGGATATAACTATGGGATTTCTTTGTGCAGAATGTTACAACAATTTCATCAATGGAGGAGAAGAAAAACGTAAATATATATTATCAAAAAAGATTCACGTCTGCTCCTGCTGTGGAGCAAGCAAAAGATGTGTTCTTTACGAAAGACTTCTCTTTAACGAATGGCTGATCAATTGTTTTCACTATCGCTCCAGAGCGCTATTGATGAAAATTAAAAAGTTTTACCGCGATCGATATAAATAGATCTGACTTTTCCAAAATGGTGCAAACCGCAAAAAGAGAAATTGTCTATAGAAATGCAAAAAAGGCTGTAAAAAAATCATTTTGATTTTTTTACAGCCCCTTTGATTATTTTTCTAAAAGTTTCCAAATGGCATTGCTATAGGCGACAGGGTCATCGATGGGCAGGCCCTCGATCAAAAGTGCTTGATTGAAAAGCACCTCGGAAAGGGTGGCAAGGCGGCTATCGTCTGCCTGCTCCAGCTGAGAGAAGAGGGGGTGGTTGGGATTGATCTCCAGGACCTTCTCTGCCTTGGCATTGCCGCCGTCGGGCGCGGCGGAGAGGACCTTCTCCATCTCGATGGAGATGGCGCCCTTAGAAGAAAGGCAGGCAGGGTGGCTGACCAGGCGGGCAGAAACCTTTACCTCGGAAACCTTCTCGCCCAACGCCTCCTTGATCTTCTTCATCAGCTCCTGATGCTCTTCGGCAGGGGCCTCCTCTGCTTCAAAGCCAAGATCGGCATCGGTGATATTCTTAAATTCTTTCTCGGCATAGCCGCCCAGCATCTTGATAGCAAATTCATCCACATCCTCGGTGAAACACAAAATCTCATACCCCTTGGCCAATACCCCTTCCGCAGCGGGGGTGGCCAAAATCTTGGCACGGCTCTCGCCGGTACCGTAGTAGATGAATTTTTGGTCCTCGGGCATCCGATCGGTATATTCCTTCAGCGCGGTATAGCCCTCATTGGCAGAGGAGCGGAAAAGGATCAGATCCTGCAGAGTCTCCCGATTCATGCCCCAATCGCTATAGAGCCCGTATTTCAAGGTACGGCCGAAAGCCTCGAAAAATTTAATATATTCATCCCGATCCTTTTCCAAAAGGGAAAGAAGCTCCTTGCGGATGGTTTTAGTGAGATTTTTAGAGATCGCTTTCAGCTGATGATCCTGCTGCAAAAGCTCGCGGGAGATATTGAGGGAAAGATCGGCGGAATCTACCAGCCCCTGCACAAAGCCGAAATAATCCGGCAGCAGATCGGCGCATTTTTCCATGATCATCACCCCATTGGAATAAAGAGCCAAGCCCTTCTTGAAATCCTTGGTATAGAAATCGAAGGGTGCGGCAGAGGGGATATAGAGCAGGGCGGTATAGGTGAGATTTCCCTCTACTTGATTATGGATCACCTTCGAAGGTGTATCATAGCCATACCGCTGAGCGCGATAGAAATTCTCATAATCTTCCTTGGAAAGATCCTTTTTTGCCTTCTTCCAAAGAGGAACGCGGCTGTTGAGGGTCTCCTTTTCGGTATATTGCTCGTATTCCTCGCTGCCCTCTTTCTTGCGGGACTTGGTCCGCTCCATGGTGATGGGGTATTTAATAAAATCGGAATATTTCTTCACCAGCTCCACCAGATGATATTCCTCTAAAAATTCATCGTAGGAATCGGTCTCGGTATTCTCTTTGATATGAAGAATGATGGTGGTGCCGCTCTCGCCCTTCTCGGCCTCTTTGATGGTATAACCATCGCTCCCCTTGGAATTCCAGCAATAGGCCTGCTCTTCTCCTTCCTTCAAGGAGACAACGGTAATTTCATCGGCCACCATAAAGGCGGAATAGAAGCCGACGCCAAACTGACCGATGATATCGACCCCTTCCTTTTCCTCCTGCTCAGCCTTGAATTTCAGCGAGCCGCTCTCGGCAATGGTGCCGAGATTTTTCTCCAGCTCTTCGCGGCTCATGCCGATGCCGCGATCGCTGAGGGTAAGGGTGCGGGCCTCCTTATCGGCGGCAATATGAATCTCATACCGCTCCCGATCAAGGCCGCTGCCGCTCATCAGCGCATTATAATAGCTTTTATCCGATGCATCGGATGCATTGGAAATGAGCTCCCTTAAGAAGATCTCTTTTTGGGTATAAATAGAATGAATCATCATCTCCAAAAGACGCTTGGATTCTGCTTTGAATTGCTTTTTTGCCATTTTTTCTAAAAACCTCTTTTACATCGTTTTAGCACTCTCGTCTCTTGAGTGCTAATTGTAGTTTACCGCCAAACCCATTATTTGTCAAGGGATAAATTGTAAATAAAGGATGAAGAATCCACTCTTTCTCCTTTTGATCGGCTTGGTCTTTTCCTCCGCAGAAAACCTTTTGCTCCCTTTGGCATACAAACGTATGCCTTCGGGGCATAAGCAAACACGAATAATCCGAACCTGCCTAAAATGGCATAATTTCAGCGCTTTTTGGCTTGTCGAAGGTTTGTAGGCGCCAGCCTTACAAACTTCTCCGCACCAAAAATCATCTGAAATTCTGCTCATTTTAAGGTCGAAGAATTTTAAGGGAGCGGATTTTTGGGTTTGCAAGGCATAAAACGCAGTTAATCCTACCGGATTAACGAGTATTTTAACACAGAAAACACAAATAATCCG
>JAFSCX010000029.1 GCA_017436525.1 Clostridia bacterium
ACGGTAGAGAGCAGATCGGCGGAAAGCAGAAAATTTTATTCAAAATCCGCATCATCATGCGGATTTTTTCCTTATAATAAGAAAGCAAGGAAAAAAGAGTAGGTTTTTTTCCCTTGCTGATTTATAGAATCGGCAGAATTCTTTTATTCTCTTATTTTCTGCGGTCTGTGCCTTTTTTGACAGTCTGGAAAAGGATGCGTTGCTCGCAACGCATCCTTTTTATTTATTTAATCGATTCGTTCTTTACCCCAGAAGAAGAGGGCAACAGTGCCCGGGCCGGTATGGCTGCCGATGGTGGTGCCGATATCGTAGATCTCCGTCTTGCCCTTGAGGTTGGGGAATTTTTCTTCGACCAGCGCAGCAACCTCCTTGGCATCTTCCATGCAAGCAGAGTTGCAAAGGTAGCAGCGCCCATTATAATCAAGGCCGCCCTCTGCATTTTCGATCATTTGATCCACAATGGCTTTGATGACCGCCTTCTTGCCGCGGATCTTTTTGCGGGGGATCAGCTTTCCTTCATGGCTTACATTCAGCAGGGGGCAGATATTCAATACAGTGCCGACCCATCCGGAAACCTTGGATACTCTACCGCCTTTTACAAAGAAGGTGAGATCGGTGGTAAAGAACCAATGGTGAACCTTGCGCTTATTGGCCTCTGCCCATTGATAAACTGCATCGATATCCTTGCCCTCATCCCGTTGATCGGCAAGGGTCTCGACAAACAAGCCAAAACCGGAGGAGGCGGCTAAGGAATCCACAATATAAAGCTTTCGATCGGGGAATTCTTCCCGGAGCTGCTCTCCCGCTATACGGGCAGAATTCGCAGAGCCGGAAATACCGGAAGAGAGGCAAAGGTGCAAGACATCCTTGCCCGCTTCTAAGAATTTACGGAAATAATTGGTATATTCATCCACATTGACCTGAGAAGTGCGGGTTTCAGCGCCGTCCACCATCTTTTGATAAAATTCCGCAAAAGGAATGGTCTCCCCCAGATCATCGGGGTATTGCACACCATCCAGTTCATAATGGAAGCAGATATATTCAATATTGCGCTCTTTGAACCGCTCGGCAGAAAGATCGGCGGTGGAGCAGCAGCTAATAATGTAATCAGACATAAGGGACCTCCCATGTTTTTTTATCCATTATAATCAATACCCATCATTATTACAATAAAATGAAAGAGAATTTAATTTAGATTTAATAAAAGGGCGGCAAACTTTTGCCGCCCTTTCGTTAAAGCCCAAGGCTTACCAGCAATCCTCGGTCCACCTGCTCCATGGTCTGAGGGCTGATATGCCCCATTTTTTCCTTCAGCCGTGCTTTATCTAATGTACGCACCTGCTCTAATAGGATCATGGAGCGGCGCTGAAGACCGCAGGATTCTTCTATATTGATATGGGTCGGGAGCCGCCCTTTTTCTACTTTGCTGGTGATGGCGGCGGCGATTACGGTAGGGCTGTAGCGATTGCCGATATCATTTTGCACAATCAATACCGGCCGCATTCCGCCTTGCTCACTGCCGACTACGGGAGATAAATCTGCATAATAAATATCACCGCGTTTGATCATTTTCCAATCAATCCTTTCCTTTATCTTGATTATATTATCTCCATTTTGGAGGATTCCAATACAATCTATTCCGAAAAAATTGATGGGGTGCGGGCATCAAAAAAACGGCTGTTTTACAGCCGTTTTTTAGTTTTATTTAATGCCTGTTGAACCAAAACCGCCTGCGTTGCGGGCAGTTTCATCCAGTTCATTAATTTCAATAAAAGAAGCCTGAGGGGTTTCCAGAAAAACCAGCTGAGCCACTCGCTCATCTGCGTCCAGATATTGGGTTTTGGATCCGTTATTGAAAAGGGGAACCATGATCTCGCCCCGATAATCGGCATCAATGACCCCCACTTTATTGGCGGGCGCAAGCAGACGCTTGGTTGCAAGGCCGCTGCGGGCAAAGATAAAGCCGCCGTAGCCTTCGGGAATGGCGATGGCAAGGCCTGTATGGATCAGCACCGTCTCTTGGGGCTTGATCTCTACGGCCTCGATGGTACGAAGATCTGCGCCTGCTGCAAGGGCACTGCCGTAAACAGGCGCTTTGGCGCGCTCATCTAATTTCATAAAGGAAATTTTCAGCTTTTTATCCATGGTTTACTCCTTACATTTGAATCCAAAGGCTCTCGGGCTCAATTTTATAGCTGCAGGATTGCTGATCTAAAATCTCTCCGTCCACATTGACGCGCAAGGTTTCATCTTTGCGAAGGGGCTCTACCGTTACCTCTTTGGCGCGGCAATGATAGGCATGGGGGAAGGAGAGAATCTTTCCCTGCAGCAGACCGGGCAGATAGGAAAATACCATCCTTGCCTTAGAGCAGCAACGCATCACAATGACGTCCATCAGCCCATCCTCAGGGTTTGCGGTGGGGCTGATTCGGATCCCGCCGCCGATATATTGCCCGTTGGCCACCGAAAGCACCAAGCATTCTTCTTCTAAGATGGTTTTTCCGTCGGCAGTAATCCGCAAGGGGATGCTCTTATAAGTAAAGATCGTCTTGATCACGCCCCATAGATAGGGGAGCAGGCCTTTGAAATATTTTTTAGCCTTTTCGGTATGGTCCAAAACTGCCACATCGAAGCCCAAGCCGCTTTCATTGGCAAAGCGGATGCCGTTGAGCCGGCAAAGATCCATTTTATGGGGTGCTTGAGCGAGAATATAGGGGAGGGCTTCTTCCGGCTTTTTCGGCACGTTGGGAAAGCTTTTCAGCATATCATTGCCGGTGCCCGCTCCCAAGATGGCCACAGGCAGAGAGGAGCCGGCAAGACCGTCTACTACCTCGGAGAAGGTACCGTCGCCCCCGATGACCAATAAAAGATCTCCCTCCTTTGCATCCTCTTTGAGCTTTTTGCAAAGATTTGTAGCATCCAAAGGCCCATGGGTCTCTAAGATCTGATAGGGCAGATCCTTCTTTTTGAGATATGCAGCCGCAGCATTTGCGACCTTTTTCGACCGCCCGTTTCCTGCGGCAGGATTGAGCAAAAGAGTGATCATCTGAACATTTCTCCCAAAATTCGAGAATTTTCTTAAGAGGTATTATAGCAAAGAATGTCGAAAAAAGCAATAGAGGATTGTGTGCGGCGGCGTGCGGTGATTTTTTTCTATAATAGCGGCGGGAGGTGAAAAAATGAATCTGCTGAAAAGCATCAGCGCAGAGCTATCCAAGGTCAGTGATCTGACATTGCCGGAATTGGAAGATGCATTGGAAAATAATATGGATTGCTCTGTGAGCCGAATGACAGCCCTCTCCCTTGCCAAGCGCGCGGCAGAAGGAGGAATGGATGCTGTAAAGTTAATTCGGGAGCTTACCCGCGGTGAGGAAGAGCAGGGGGCGCCGCCTGCGGTGGAGATTCGAGTGATCGAACCATGAGCGAGCCGTTTTTATATCAGATTACGCCGCTGCAATATCAATTTATGAATGCCAAGGAGGATGAAGTCCTTTTCGGCGGTGCGGCAGGCGGCGGAAAAAGCTATGGGCAGCTGGTGGATGCCATGCGTTATGCATTGCAATATCGCGGCTCCCGTCAGCTGATCCTGCGGCGGACTCTTCCGGAGCTGGAGGGCTCCTTGATTCGGGCGGCCGACCGAATCTTTCCCAAAAGTCTCTATCATTATATTTCCTCCCGTCATACCGGAATCTTTGCAGGGGGCTCCGTTTTGGATTTCGGATATTGCGATAGCGAGCGGGATGTTTATCGCTATCAATCGACAGAATATGATGTCATCCGCTTTGATGAGCTGACTCATTTTTCCGAAGAGATGTATCTTTATCTGATGTCTCGCCTGCGGGGCGCGGCGCCTTTCCCGCGGCAGATGAAATCGACTACCAATCCCGGAGGGCCGGGGCATCATTGGGTAAAGCGCCGATTTATCGATACGGTTGCGCCCAATACACCCTATCAGGACGAGCTTGGTTCTCGGCTTTTTATTCCGGCCAAGGTGCAGGACAATCGCTTTTTAATGGAGGGAGATCCTTGCTACATGAAGCGGCTGCAGCATCTGCCCGAGCGGGAGCGAAGAGCCCTTTTAGAAGGGGATTGGGATTTAGAAGAGGGGCGGTTTTTTACCCGATGGAATCGCAATATTCATGTATGCGAGCCCTTTCCCATCCCTGCCCATTGGCGCAGATATTTTGCCATGGATTATGGCCTCGATATGTTTGCCGGCCTTTATTTTGCCGAGGATGAACAAGGCTTTATCTACCTTTATAAGGAGCTATATCAATCGGGCCTGATTGTATCGGAGGCGGCTGCGCAGATCCATCGAGCAGGGGAGAAGGTGGGGGTCTATTTTGCTCCTCCCGATCTATGGAGCAGGCAAAAGGATACCGGCCGCTCAGTGGCAGATCTTTTTCGAGAAAGCAATCTCCCTCTTACCCGAGTAAGCGCAGAGCGCAAAGCAGGGTGGGCGTTGCTGAATGAATGGCTGACAGAGCGAAAGGATCGGGATGGCCTTTTGCGGCCCCAGCTTCGGATCTTTTCCACCTGCTCCAATATCATTCGCTGCCTGCCCGCTCTGCAATGGGATCCCAATCATCCCGGAGATTGCGCAAAAGAGCCCCATGAACTGACTCATGCCCCCGATGCGTTGCGTTATTTTTTGGCGGGCTATCGCGCTAAATCTCCCACCCATCAACAAAGACCGCCTGATTTTCTGGGCGGCTACAGAAAGGAAATGATTATATGACAATCATGAATGTAATGCTGACCCTTCTTTGGATGCTCTTTTCAGTCGCTGCCTATCGTTTGGGAATGGCCGACGGTCTCAGTGCAGGCCGGATGGGGCGTCTTTTAGGGCAGCGTCCGCCCAAAGAGGAGGATACCCTCTTAAAGCGGATCAATGCCTATGACGGCAGAAAGGGCGACCATGGAACAAACAATTGAACAAATCTGGCGTGAATATCAAGCCGGTGCTGCTTTGCTGACCCGTGATGGTTATTACGACCGCTATGAGGAATGCCATTGCTTTTATGAGGGCGATCAATGGCGATATCTGCCTACCGACGGAGAGCGCCTCCCGATCTACAATATCATAGAGCCGATTGTGAAATATAAGACGGCTGTGGTAGCGCAGAATCATCTTTCTCTTCGCTATGGTTTTGATACGGCCGATCGCCCTGCATTGGAAACTATCGCCCATCAATCGGCTGATCTTCTCAATACCCATGCAAGGGTCCTTTGGGAGCAGAACCAGATGGATCAGAAATGCTGGGAAGCGGTAGAGGACGGCTGTGTGAGCGGCGCATCCTACTTATATTTTTATATGCGGGATGGCCAGCTTAAAGGAGAGGTACTGGAAGGGGTGGATCTTCTTTTCGGAGATGAGCAGCAGGAGGATCTGCAGCAGCAACCCTATATTATGATTATTCAGCGCCGCTCGGTAGAGGATGTGCAAAAAGAGGCAAGGGCGGCAGGAATTCCCGAAGAGGCTATTCTTCAAATCCGCCCTGATACCGATCTTCCTTTGCGGGAGCGTCTTTTGGAGAATGATCTTCCCGAAAAAAGAAAATGCACATCGATTCTCAAATTTTATAAAGACGGCAATACCCTTTGCTATCTACGGGCTGTGCGGGGGCTGATCTATTGCCCTGAGGTCCGCTTGGAGGGTGTAAGCCGTTATCCGATCGCCCCCTTTATCTGGGCGCGGCGAAAGGGAAGCTGCAGAGGGCGAGGCGCGGTGGAAGGGTTGATCCCCAATCAGATCACCATCAATAAGAATTTAGTGCGGATGGATATTGCCATCAAGCGCTTCGCCTTCCCAAAGCTTGTATACAGTGCGCCGCGTATCCAGAATGTTGAGGATATCGAAAAGGTGGGCGCCAGCATCGCTGTAGATGATCCGAATGTGGGGATCGGGGAGTTGATTTCCTATGTGCAGCCTGCAAGCATCAATTCATTGGCCTATAATTTTATGGGCAATATGATTTCCACCACCAGAGAACTCAGCGGTGCAGGGGATGCGGTAACCGGCCAAATCAATCCCGAGCAGGCCAGCGGAGCTGCGATCGTGGCGGTGCGGGATGCGGCAGTGCTGAATCTGAATTTTGCAGTGGCGCAGCTCTCCCGCTTTGTAGAGGATGTGGCGCTGATCTGGTTTGATCTTCTTCGTGCCTATCATCCTGCCGGCCTTCCGATAGCAGGGCAGATGATTCCCGCAGGCCTTTTGAAGGCTTTGGAGCCTCGGGTACGGGTGGATCTTTCCCCTGCCAATTCCTTCTCCAAATATGCGCAGGAGCAGACCCTGACCAATCTGCTTTCCGGCGGATATATCACCTTTGCGGAGTATGTGGATGCATTGGACGATGATGCCAATGCGCCCCGCGGAAAGCTTCGCGCCATTGTGGAAAAAAGAGCATTATCGCAAGAGAACAGCGCAAAAATCTCATAAAATTCGCAGGAGAACAGCGTAAAAATCTCATAAGATGACAAGATTCTTACGATTATTCTTGTCTTCTTAAAGGAGGTTCATGCATGAACGAAACAACTTTGGCGGCAGAGACTGCCGCAGCAGAAGAAATCCCCGCTCCTCAGCAGGAGCAGATCGCGGAGGAGCCTTTAGCAGCTTCCTCCCAAGCAAATGATGCGCCCAAAGGGAAGGAGATGCCCCTTGAAGAGCGCAGCCGCCATGCTGCCCGCCGCAGAGAGGCGGAGCAGCAGGCGGCCAAAGGGATGGAAGAGCAGCTTCGAGCCAAGCTGCTGCAGCATCCCTTGGTCAAAGAGGCAGTGGGTCTGATTGAAGAGACCCGATTTAAGCAGGATCTGGATCAGGTGCGAAAGTTATATCCCAATATGACCGCTCAAAGCCCCGTAGAAGTGGGGGAGATCTATTGCCGTCTTATGGCAAGCGGGCATGTGGATCCGGTGGTGGCCTATGAAGCGCAAATGGCCGCCGACCGCCGCGCCGAACCGATCCCGCAAAACATGGTCAGTGCAAAATCGGCAGGAGGAGCCGCACTGTATTATTCCTCACGGGAGCTGGATAGCCTTACCGAGCAGGATCTTAAAGATCCCGCAATTTTTCAAAAGGCACTGGCTTCCCTATCAAAATTAAGGAGTTAAAAGAATATGTCTTACGCTAATTTTAAGCCTACGATCTGGAGCCATTTTATCCAGACCGAGCTGGAAAAGAAATGTAAATTGGTAGACGATTGCAATCGTCAGTTTGAGGGCGAAGCAAAGCTTGGCGGCCGTGTGAAAATTCTGGGCGCTGCCGCTCCCGAGATCTTCGATTATGAAGCAGGGGTAGGCATGGGCGATCCCCAGACCTTGGATGGCACCAGTGTCTTTTTGGATATTGATCAAGCAAAAGCCTTCAATTTCATGGTAGAGGATCTGGATAAGCTGCAGGCAAGCCCCGAGCTGATGCCGGTGGTTCTGGAGGAGGCCGGCCGTAAAATGGCCGCGGCAAGAGATTCCTTTGTGGCCTCCCTTGCAAAGGATGCCGCCTTTAAGAGCAAATCCACTCAGGTAACCACCCCTGCAGAGGCAAAAGCGCTGGTTGATGAGGCACTTTTGACCTTGAGAGAAAATGATGTGGATGTGGCAGATAATGTAACCATTACAGTATCCCCCTTCTTCTATCAGCTCTTCCGTGATGCTCTTACCGAGCTCAAGACCAATAACGATGAGCTGATTGCAAAAGGCGTAGTCGGTATGTATGATTGCGCAAAGGTTGTCCTTTCCAATAATCTTTATAACGATGGGACCGACGATTATATGATGGTCCGTACCAATAAAGCCATCGCTTTTGCCAGCGCTATTGATGAGACCGAAGCCTACCGCCCCGAAAAGTTTTTCTCTGATGCGGTGAAGGGCCTCAATGTCTATGGCGGCAGAGTGGTACGCCCCAAAGAATTGGCTGTTATCAAAGCCCATAAATAAAAGCAAGGAGAATGAAAATGTATAATACATCTAAAAAAATCACGTTGGAAAAAAATGAAGCGCAACGAATCAACAATAGTGGTAATTACTACGGCCAGTATATGAACGGTATCCATTATTTCAAGGTGGAGGGAGACGGAAATAATCTGCTTTTCATCGTGGATAATGAAAGATCCAGTGATGGCTCGTTTGTCATTAAGGCTGCCGATAATGTATTTTGCGGCGGGGATAAGGTGTTTAACGTGCCGATGGCCAGCATTAGCTATATCTATTTGGAAGGCTCACCCTATATTCAGCAGAGCGGCGAATATAAGGGCAATATTCTGGTTTCGGGCGACGAAGCAATGTCTTTTACCGTGGTCGAAATGCTTTAAGAAAGGGGCGGGTGCGTGATGACGATTCAAGCCATTTTAAGACGCGCCGTTACCCTTCTCGGAGCTGCTGAGGGAGAGCCCGATGCCACCGGACGCCGCCAGCGTTTGCTGGCGGCTCTGGATAGCGGCCTTGGGGAAATCTCCCGCAGCTTTCCGATACAAGCACGGTGCAAAATTACCATTGAGGATGGCCAATGCCCTCTGCCTTCCAATGTGATGACGCCCAGAGGCCTCTACCGAGACGGAAAAAGAGTGCCCTTACGTATTGAAGACGGGAAGATTATAGGGGAAAACGGCCGTTATACCTTGGTTTATTACCGCAAGCCGCCGGTGGCCAGCGAGTTGGGGGAGCAGACAGAACTTCCCTATCCCGAAGATCTTTTGCGGGCGCTGCCCTTTTATTGCGCAGCACTATTAGTGATGGGAGAGGATAATAACCTCTATAGTCAATTAATGGAGCAATATAATACGAAGCTGGTGTCTGCCTTGGGTTACCGCCCTGTAGCAGGGGTAGAGAGCAGAGGCTGCTTATGAGCTATCCGATTCATAAAAAGACAAGGAGCGGAAACGCTCGTACTACCCGCACCGAAAAAGGTTTTTGGGGCTTGGAATTAGGCGAGGATACCGCAACCCGCTCCTTTTCTCATGCAGTTGATACAGAAAACATGATCTGGGAAGGAGAGGGGCTTCAAGTGCGAAAGGGCTGCCGCGCCATCGGGCAGCTTGGCGGAAGAATAAACGGAATTTTTCATTACGGAGAGCAGATTATTGCCCATGCAGGGACGTGCCTTTATCGGGTAGATCCCCAAGGCAATGAGCAGCCAACCCTTCTTTGGGAAGAAATGGCAGATCATCCCTCTTGCGGCGTGGTCCGCAGACAGACGGTAACCCGCAGATGGTTGGTGGATTATTTGATTAACGGCTGGAGACGGGAGCAGATCACGGATGATTTTCTCTTTATCAATGATGGTGCACATTATCTCTTTTATGATGGAAAAAAGGTTCGCACGGTAGCAGATCCCTATTGGGGGGAGGATGTAATCAATCTGATCTATTACGATGGTTTGCAGCCGGAATATTATTCTACCGTACCCTTTAATACCGTGGCCAAATTAGCTCAAAACGGAATGGGAGATACCGATCCCCGCGGAGATAATCGTCTTTCTCAATTCCGTTGTGAGAGCTTTTATGTAGATGCCACTCCCCAGACAACCTTTATCATGAATTGCCCTCGGGATCGCTATAATGAACGAATTCCGGAAGAACTGCAGGTGCGGGATCAAAACGGTGTATGGCGCAGCTGGCTGGATCGGCAAGGAAGCAATGTGCTCAACGATCTGGAAGGCCGCACTAAACTGATTTTGCCGGAGGTCTATGGAGGGATGCCCTTTATACCCGAAGGAGATCATTATATGATCAATGCAGGGAAAGGATGGGAATATACCGTGGCCAATGACGGCATGGATAATTTTCGCATTATTTATGCGATCTATAAAGATCCTCCTGCGATGCTGGATCAGGCAACGGTGCAGGGCATTTACGGCGCAGACGGAAAAGACGATGTATTATTTTTAGGCGGAAGTAATGTAGAAAAAGGAATAGATGCCTTCAGCGCGCCGGATGATTTCTTTTGCTTTTATGAAACCTCCTATGAGGCGCTGGGGGATAATAAGACGCCTATTACAGGTTATTGCCGATTGAAGGACGGGCGAATGGCTGTTCTTAAAGATGATGATCGGAGAGCAGGGGTCTATTTCCGTACTCATACGACTGTGGAATTAGGAACGACCCAAGCGGGAAAACCTTACCTTACCGATACATACCCATCGGTTGTAGGTGCCGGTGTGGCGGGGTGTGCCAATCCTCATACGGTGGGCGTTGCAGGGAATGAGCCTTGTTTTCTTTCGAGAGAAGGAATCTTCAGTGTCCGGACGGTTTCGGATGAGCTGATTAATCTGAATGAGACCATCCGCCGCAGCCGTGCAATTGATCCTTTTTTGAAAAAACAAGATTTTTCTAAAGCCAGAAGCGTCTGTTGGCGGGGAAAATATTTGATTTCCTTTGATAATATAGCCATGCTGACCGATGGATTATGCGATAGTACGGGAAGCTATCGCTATTTGAAATGGCGGTTTAATTTTTCCATTACCGCACTCAGCGTAGCAGAGGGGCAGCTGTATCTGGGAAGCGAAGCGGGGGATCTTTTTATAATGGAAGAGAATGTTTTTACCGATAACGGCAAGGAAGTGAAGGGCTTTTGGCAAACGCCTGTTTTGGAGGATCCATCGGGCAGAAAAATGCTGGTCAGAAAAGTATATGTTGCTTGCACAGCGGCATCCCAAGGGGAGCTTGAAGCGATTGTTTATCGAGATGGATGCCCTGAGCCGCCTCGAAAATTCTCTTTGCAGATACCGGATTTTTCAAATTGGGATTTTAGCAGAATTTCCTTTTCGGGTAAAGGAGATCAAGAATGGATTTCTTTGCTCAATCGCTCGATTTCGGCGTCAAATCTCAATTTTCAATTTATCTTGAAAGGAAATGAGGCGCCTCTTCTTTGGGGTGTCAGAATAAGTTATGAAAAAGGAGGATGGGTCAAATGACTTTGACTGATCTTAAATTTACAGAGGAGGAATTGGCGGCAAAGAGTGTGATTGCGCTGGATGATCGCCCGCAGCTTTCTGCTGCCCAGATGAAAGCGAAGCTGGATAGCGGTGATATTCGAGAACGCTTTAATCAGACAATGGATATTCTGCAGCAAGATCGTCGCAGATTATTTGTATTTGATTCCTTAAATGAGGAAGCGCTTTCGGAGGTCAAAGCAGCCAATCCCGATGGAACTCGTTTTTTTGCAATTCTCCTCGATCGAAAAGAAACCTTCTTCGGTAATGCCGAGGAATTGGAAGAAAGGATGTGAGAGAATGAGCGTATATGATCAATTATTGCTCTCGGATTCTCAAGTGGCAGAAATTAAAAAGGCGCAAAAGGATTATATTGCCGCCAAAGCGGCAGGGGATCGGGCGGGGATGAGCGCTGCTCATGCTCGTGCAGAGCAGGTTCGTAGCCAAGCAGGCTATTCCGGCGGACCCGACGGAAGCACCTATCGGCTTTTGGGAAGTGCCGATCCTTCTTCCGGATATGATGGATATAAGGCTATTGTTGATCATTTTGCTGCAAGCGGGATGAATCAAATTGCTACAAATTATGAAAATACCATGAAGGAGCTTGCTGAGGAGCGAGAGAAAATTGAGCGTGAAAATGATCAAAATCAATCTGCTGCCCGCTCTTCTGTCTGGAATACCAAGCGTCTGGCGCAGGATGGATTCCTTACCAGAGGTCTTGAGAATACCGGCATTGCCGATGTGATCACTGCCACTGCTCTCAATCAGGCCTCTGCCAATGCATATCAAGCGCTCCTTGATCGTCAGAATGATTTAATGGAGGCAGATCTGAAGGGGCTGGATGCCAAAGCCGAAGCCCTTTCGGAGGCAAATAAACTGCAAAGTGAGGCGGTGGATTTGCTGACCCATGGATATTCTTCCTTCTATGAGAACGAGGCTGATCGAAAGCATGATCTTTTGCTGGGGCAATTAGAGTATGACCGTGCATTGGAAAAAGATGAAATCGACTATCGGAAGGATTTGGCTCTTGATTCTCAAAACCATCAGCAGGAGCTGGAACTTTCAAAGCTTGCCCATCAATATGATATTGATCTTTCTAAATTAAATAATCAGCAAAAACAGCAGCTGGCGGAGCAGGAATATCAATATCAGCTTGCCATCGCCAAGCTCAAGCGTGCATGGGAGAAAGAAGATCGGTAATGGAGCCAATGAGCAGAGAATGGTGCAGTATGCGTAGTGATGGATTGGAGCGGATGCAGCAGAAGGCCGATCGAAGGCTTGATCACCATTCCAAAAAGCTCGATCAATTAAGCACCGCAACCGTCCAGCTTGCGGCGGCGGTGGATCGGGTATCTCAACTTCTGGAAAAGCAGGATAAGCGGTTGGATCGCTTAGAAAGCAGAAGCCCCTTTGCATTCTTAGAAACCAATGGCGGCAGAATGTTGCTGCGTTTTTTAGGGGTGGGGCTTTTGATTCTGCTTTGTGCCGGAGTGGGAATCAATGTTGTGCAAATTATTAAGGAGGTATTGGCGTGAAAGTCAGTAAGGAAACATGGATCCGTACGGGGATTCTTTTAATTACATTGATCAATCAAATTTTGACAGCAATCGGCCGAAATCCGCTTCCTTTCAGCGAAGAGGAAGCCTATCAAGGCCTTAGTGCAGTCGTTACTGCGGCGGCAGGCATCTGGAGTTGGTGGAAAAATAATTCCTTCACCTCTGCCGCCATTTTGGCGGATGCCTATAAAGATACGCTGAAGGGACGAAAAAAGAATGGCTAAGATCTATCTCGGCATTGGTCATGGCGGGGCAGATTTTGGGGCTGTAGCAGGGAACTATTATGAAAAAGATCTGGCTCTTTCTATCGGAAAAGCCTGCGCCGCCGATTTGATGCGCCATGGGGTAGAGGTCATGCTTTCTCGCGAAAGCGATATGGATAAAACAATTGCCGCCAAGGTAGCAGAATCCAATTCATTTCACGCGGATTTTTCTGCTGATATCCATATCAATGCAGGCGGCGGGAATGGAGCAGAGATCTATCATACCATCAATGGGGGTAAAGGAAAAAACCTTGGCACATCCATATTGGAAACTCTTGAGGAAATTGGGCAAAACAGTCGCGGTTGCAAGACCAAGACGCGTTCCGACGGCAAGGATTATTTTGCCTTTATTCGCAATACCGATGCTCCGGCGGTGATTATAGAATGTGGTTTTATCGATCATCAAGAGGATCTTGCTTGGATGGATACGGAGGCAGAGCAAAAAATAATCGGAAGAGCCATCGCAAAAGGGTTCTTAAAGACCTTGGGAATTCCCTATAAAGAGGAAAAAGCAAAGGTGATTTATGCCGATGCTGCGGAAATTCCTTCCTGGGCTCAAGAAGCGGTAGAATATGTAACCGATAAGGGCTATATGGTAGGCGATGGAAAGCGTTTTCGCCCCAATGATCCTATTACCCGCGCTGAAGTGGCAGCCATATTGGCGCGGTTAGGGTGAGCAATTAAACTTGAACCCGCCGCAAAGCGGCATATTTCGGTACTTTTCACCCAATTTGTTCTCGCAAGGCGGCAGCCTTGCTTCATCCAAATTGAGCAAAAATTCCACAAAATCTTCTCCCTTTGCGGTCAAGGATTTTGAAA
>JAFSCX010000030.1 GCA_017436525.1 Clostridia bacterium
ATTGGCGAGTATTTTAACAATGAGTGAGCAAAAAAATACCTTTTCAAAACGGTGTTCAAGTTTAATTGCTCACCCTAAGAAGAGTGAAGAATAAAAAAGGAGCCCTGTAGGGCTCCTTTTTTAGATGCGCCCCAAGGGGGCGCAAACAGCGGCAGAGGCCGCAGAAGTTAGAGCCGCCCAAAGGGCGGCGCATCAGAGGCTCTTCTATTTAGCAGAAAATTAAAATGAAGCGGGCGGCACAGAAGATACTCTGCGCGCTCGGCTTTCGGGCAGCCTCAACGAACCTTTTTGCTTTGCAAAAAGGTTCGTATCTTAGCGGCGCACCAAAAAGAAAAAGGGATTCTCCATCGGAGAATCCCTTTTTCTTTTTGGCGCGCCGGAGAAGATTCGAACTCCCGGCCTTTTGATCCGTAGTCAAACGCTCTATCCAGCTGAGCTACCGGCGCATATTTATTGTTGCTCTGCAGAGTGGTATCTATAATAACATAGTTTTTTTATAAAATCAAGCCCTAATTTTATTTTTTTTCATTCACTCGGTTTTTTTCTTCTTCATAGTATGGAAGGAGAGGAAGGAGGCATTGTGATGATATTCCAAGTGATGGGCGGGGATGAGCGTCAGCGGCATCTGGCCCGATACATAAAAGAAAAAGGTTTTACCGTATATGAAAAAATCAAAGAGCAAGATCCTCCGCCCCGATGGGATGCGGATATTTTGATCCTGCCGTTGCCGGTCTCAAAGGATCAGGCCCATCTTTTTATGCCCTTTTGCAAAGATGCTTATTCCCTTGGGGAGGTGGGGGCCTCTTTTCAAGGGCGGCTGATTTTCGGTGGGATGCTGCCCCAAGGGGCCTACCCTTGCCCTGCCATTGATTATTATGAGAATGAAGGGCTTCTTTGGTCCAATGCTGCCCTTACTGCAGAAGGGGCTATTGGCCTTGCGGTGGGAAGCACGCCCTTTTCTCTTTGGGAAACGAATGTCTTGGTATTGGGGGCGGGCAGAATCGGCAGAATCCTCGCCATGGAGCTCAAGGCTTTGGGCGCCAAGGTTTTGGTAGGCGTTCGGCGGCAGGAATCGGTAGATCTCTGCCGAGCCATGGGGCTTAAAGCAAGGCTTTATGAGGATCTGCCTTTAGGGAAATTCCCGTTGGTTTTCAATACAGTCCCTGCGCGGATTCTCGGCAGAGAGCGCCTCAAGCGGCTTCCAAAGGGAGCCTATCTGATCGAGCTTGCCTCATCGCCCTTTGGCTTTGATAAAGAGGAAGCGGCAGAGGAGGGGCTGATCCCCATTGGCGCCGCCGGCTTGCCCGGCAGGTATTCCCCCAAGAAAGCGGCTGAGCTGATTGGGGAGATTATTATAAAGGAGATGGAGAATTTTGGCTGAGAAAAAAAGAATCGGCATTGCTCTCACCGGCTCCTTTTGTACCTTAAAAAAGGTGCTGGATGTCTTAGAGCTCTTGAGGGGGAAATATGAATTTTTTCCCATCATGTCGCAAGCGGTCTATCAAAGCGATACCCGCTTTGGCACAGCCGCCCATTTTAAGGAGCGGTTTTCCGCTCTCTGCGGCAAGGAAATATGGCATACGGTGGCACAAGCAGAGCCCATCGGCCCTAAAAAAATATTGGATGCCTTGGTGATCGCCCCCTGCACCGCCAATACTTTGGCAAAGCTGGCCTTGGGGGTAACGGATACCGCGGTAACCATGGCGGCAAAGGCCATCCTTCGCAACGACCGCCCGATTATCATCGGCCTTTCTACCAATGATGCTTTAGGGGGCGCTGCCCGTAATATCGGGGCATTGCAATCGGCCCGTCATTATTATTTTATCCCTTACGGGCAGGATGACCCCTTCTTGAAGCCCCGTTCCTGCGTGGCTCATTTTGAGTTGCTGGAGCAGACGCTGGAGAGCGCCCTTAAAGGGGAGCAGCTGCAGCCGATTTTGAAGGCTTGACAGAAGTTTTTTTCTCGTTATAATTAAAAATATGAGAAATTTAGAGCAGTTCATTCAAGAAAAGAGTAAAGGGGACTATCGGATCACGGTGGTCCCCTGCACCGGTTCTACCAATCAGGATCTGAGAGCGGCGGCCAAAGAAGGGGCGCCGGAAGGCACCGTCCTTTTCGCCGAGGAGCAGAGAGCCGGCCGCGGCCGAATGGGCAGAAACTTTTTTTCTCCCAAGGGGAGCGGCCTTTATTTTTCCATCCTTTTGCGCCCTCATGGAGGAGATGCTATCAAGATCACTGCGGCAGTAGGAGTGGCGGTAGCAAGAGCGGTGGAGGAAATCTTGGGTATTGATCTTAAGATTAAATGGGTCAATGATCTTTATTATCGGGGCAAAAAGGTCTGCGGCATCCTTGCAGAAGGAGCCATCAATCAAAAGGGCGGCTTTGAATATTGCATATTGGGCATCGGGCTGAATGTAGCCGCACCCAAAGAAGGATTCGGGGCGCTGGATCAAATCGCAGGCGCCTTGCTGGAGCAGACCGATGCGCAGCAAAGAGCCGCTCTTGCCGCTTCCATCCTGGATCATTTTTTTGCTATCTATCGGCAGCTTGAGGATGGCGCATATATGCGGGAATATCAAGCCCGCTCCTTTTTGCAGGGCAAAAAAATCCTCCTTGCCCGCGGGGAAGAAGAGATTTCCTGCACCGTTGAGGGAATCAGCGAGGAAGGGGCACTTTTGGCGGTGGATGCCCAAGGAGAGCATCATGCCTTTACCTCGGGGGAGGTGCAGATCCGATGCTTCGATTAAAGAGCCTGACTCAAATCGCCCTTTGCGGAGCGCTGATCGCTCTGCTTTCCCAGCTGGTGTTGCCGCTGCCCGCGGGAGTGCCGATGACATTGCAGACCCTTGGCGTGGCTTTTTGCGGCTTTTATCTCGGGAGAAAGAAGGGCTTGGCGGCGGTGCTGCTCTATTTGCTGCTGGGAGCGGTAGGGCTGCCTGTCTTTTCTGCCTTCTCGGGCGGAATCGGCCGATTGCTTGGCCCGTCCGGCGGCTTTTTATGGGGCTTTTTGCTGTATGTTTTCCTGTGTGGCATAAACGGGAGTCGATGGAAGAGGATGGCCTATGGCGGCTGCGGGCTTCTTTTGTGCCATGGAGCAGGGGTTCTTTGGTATGCTGTATCCTGTAAGGTGGAAATCGGCGCAGCTGTTTTAGCCGCCTCCTTGCCTACCCTATGGAAGGATGCAATCTGCCTTGGCGCGGCGTATTGGACCGCCCAAAGACTGAAAAGGATTCTCAAAAAATAAAGATTTTCTTGATTTTTTGAAAAAAGATATTGACAAATCATCGCCAAATGATTATACTATCTAAGGTAACGGCGAGAGTCGTCAGGCCCAAAGACCTCGCGTCATAAATGCTGGCGTGGCTCAATGGCAGAGCAGCTGACTTGTAATCAGCAGGTTGATGGTTCGACTCCGTTCGCCAGCTCCAAATGGGAGAGTTCCCGAGCGGCCAAAGGGGGCAGACTGTAAATCTGTTGCTTCTTGCTTCGGTGGTTCGAATCCGCCCTCTCCCACCAAATAAAAATACCACCCATCATGGGTGGTATTTTTATTTGGTGGGAGAGGGCTTAGGATCCGAATCTTTTTTGCATTTATGCAAAAAAAGTTCGTTGAGCCTGCCGCCCGTCGATAACGGGCGGACAGGCGTGTCTCGAGCAGCGCCGATTTTTCGTAAAGCCGCCGACCAGCGGCTCGAAAAATCAAGCGGCGCAGAGTATCCGCTGTGCCGCTTGCTTTATTTTCTGTTCCTACTTAATACAAGTGTCCATTTACCGCCGCCCCTTTAGGCGGCTCTACCTTCCTTTGCGGCCCTGCTGCACCCTCGCCCTTTTGGGCGATTTTTTTACGGAATCAGCTTAAGAGTTCTCTCAACCAAATCGGTGATCCGAACCGTTGCATTGCCGACAATATTGGTACGCAGGGTATCTGCAATGGGATCGGTGAAATGGGCGGGAATATTTTTTGCGCCGTTGATCATACCGACGATAGAACCAACCGTGGCGCCGTTGCAATCGGTATCCATCGCTGCCATGACCGCGTAGCCGAGGGTTTTTTCATAGTCTCCATCGCCCCACAGAAGCGCTACCGCCACGATCATTGCATTCGCAATGGTGTGTACGGCGTTATGATGAAGCTCCTGGGGATACCGCTCATGAATCTTTGCTACTGCCTCCGTAAACTCGATACCTTGATCATACATTGCAATAACATCTTCGATATTCTTTTTCAGGCGGCAGTTTTTGGGGATACATGCAAGGCCCACCTCGATGATTTCCCTGCGGTCGTTTGTAACTGCTGCTTGGGCGATCATGGCGGCAGCCAACATCTCTCCGTAAATGCCGTTTTTGGTATGGGTACAGCAAGCATCCCGATAGGCGTAGTCCGCTGCGGTGCGGGGGTCGCCGGGGCAGATGTAGCCAAAGAAGTCGCCGCGAATTTGGGCGCCGATCCATTCGCGATAAGGATTGCGTACAAAGCCGGAGCGGGGCGGCAGAATATGAATCAAGAAATTACGGAAGGCCGCCTGCTCGGCGGTGCAGAGTGCCAAAGCGGGGAAATTACGCAGCCAACTTTCGACAACATCGTAGGATGTAAAATCTCGGCCGTATTTTTCGATGATGCTCAGTGCCAATACGGTATAGTTTGTATCATCATCTGCAGGGGAACAGCCGTTTATTTGCTCGGCAAAGCAGCGCTTGGTAAAGCAGGGCTGATCAAAGAAGGAGTCCTCCGGATCATGGGGGACCTGCCCGCGGATATAGCGGGTGATGGGGTAGTTGCCGCCGGCCTCTGCAATCTTGCGGATGCTCTCGCGGGACCAATTTTCTACCGGCTTGCCCAAGAGGCAGCCGGTAATGCGGCCGATCCAAGCACCGTGGATTCGATCCTCCAGCTCCTTTTTATCGTAGGGAGTATGGGGAATATCAGCCCCTTGGGCCTGATGGATCTCCTCCGGTGTATCAGGATTGTTTTTTTGATATGCCTCGGAAACGGGCAGCGCCTCCAGCTTGTCGATCAGGGTCATGACCTTTTCATATTCTTCTTCTGTAAAGGGCGTGGAAATGCGGAGTGCTTCCGCCTCTTTTTCATAAGCGGAAATATCTTTGCCTTCATCGCGGCATTGCAGAAGCTCTGTTTCTAATGCTTTGTGGTAGCAATACCACCATTGATTTTTAAGCATATACTTACTCCATTCTATTAATACCTTGATTATTAGTATAACAATCAAAATCAAGGAATTCAACCCTAAGTCATTAAAAAATGCAGTGCCGAAACACTGCATTTTTGGAATTTAACCTTCATACTCCGTCTCAAATGTCTTCCAAGGAACATTGATGACCGCCTCATCCTCCAGAAGCTCTTTGATATGCCAAAGCAGGGGGAAATCCTTCAGATCGATCTTGCCGGCTGCTGCCATCTGCTCCAGCGCGGTAGCGGTGCGGCGGCTGATGACAACCCCCTCCATAGTGATGCCGGGGAGCTGCTCCATGGATTGATTGTAGGTATAGCCTTGGCCGAGGAGCGCGCCCAGCTTGCGGTTTCTGCCGCCGAAGACGGTAACATAAAGATCTCCGAGGCCCACAAAGATATTACGCTCTGCATGGCTATCCAGCGCATCCATCAAAAGATACATCTCGCGGGAGGCTTGCATAAAGAGGCCGGCTTGGGAATTATAATGCTCAAATTTTTTGCCCTCTCGCTTATAGGAAAGGCCGATGGCCAAGGCGACGCCCAAAGCATAAGCATTTTTCAGCGCTACAGCGCACTCCACACCATGCACATCGGTGGAGAGGCTGATATGATAATAATCGGTCTCAAAGAGCGTTTTGAGCCAGCGCAGGGTCTTCATATCGGGACCGCAGAAAACCACTTCGGTGGGATCCTGAACGGCCAGCTCATAAGAGGTGCAGGGGCCGCCCACCGCATAAATCTTCAAATCCTTATCGGTAAAGCGCTGCATATATTCGGGATAGGAGATCAGGCGGCCTTTATTCTCACCATCATCAATCATTCCTTTGGAGATGGAGAGCAGAGGAGTCTCCTCGGGAAGTTTGGGGATGACATTTTCGCAGAACCAATCCATCCCGAAAGAAGAAACACCGCAGATAATCAGATCGGCATCCTTGATGCACTCTTCCATTTCCTCAATATAGTGGAAAGAAACCGTAGGAGGCATGACAAAGGGCTCATCTACACCGTTTGTATCGTTATTCTTTCTGTAGAGCGAAAGGGTCAGATGCTCGTTGGTCTTTTTACCGTGATCAATAATATCGGTATCCAGAGGAGAGCCGACCAAGCGGATGGTGTGGCCATTGTGGGCCGCGGGAAAGGTGATGGCGGAACCCATCATACCCGAACAAATTACCGTAATGATTGCCATAGTTTTACCACCTTTACAAAGTTATTTTTTTATGGAGCTGCATTTTTGCCATGAAACGAAGAATTGACAATCAGATGCATTAATGTTAGTATAACATCAAACAATCATTATGCGCAACTTGCGCAATGTTAATTGATCAAATGATCTAAAACATGATCGTTTTGAGAAGGAAAAGGTGATTATATGAGCGTTGAAAGAGAGAGACAGATCCTTGAAATTTTGCTGAAAGAAAAGAAGGTCAATGTCCCGCAACTTGCGAAGGCCTTATATGTGAGCGAGCCATCGATCCGGCGGGATCTTCAAAGCCTTGAAAAGCAAAATCTGATCAAGCGGATTCATGGCGGTGCGGTGCTGGAAGAGACGGCGCTTTCCAAAAACAAAATTCCTTTTTTGATCAGAGAATATGAGCAAAGCGGCGCAAAAGCAATGATTGCAAAAAAAGCGATCAATTTTATTTGCGACAACGATGTTGTATTTTTAGATGCCTCGACAAGCTGCTATTATCTGATCCCGTTTCTTGCATCAAAAAGAAATATAACGGTGATTACCAACAGCGTGAAGGCGCTGATCAAATTGGCGGAATACGGGGTCCATACCATATCAACCGGCGGCACCCTTATCAATAGCTGCCTGGCCTTGGTGGGGGAGGAAGCGCACCGGGTAATCGAGACCTATAATGCCGATATTGCCTTCTTTTCCTGCCGCGGGGTTTCTGAGGAGGGTTACCTTACCGATATTGCTCCCGAGGAGAATTATGTCAGAAAGAAAATGATCCAAAACGCCCAAAAATCCTATCTGCTTTGCGCCGGCGAGAAATTCGGTAAAAGTTATTTTCACAGACTTTGCCATAAAGAGGAGATTACCGGCATCATACATGAATAAGAAACAATGGGACGGTAATTTTTATGAGATCTATGGGGAAAAACCGCATGGATTCTTCCACTCTTGACAAAAGAGAAACATTGTATTATAAATGTATTATATATTTATTATGCAAGTTTTATCATAGTTGTTAACTATTGATTAAAAGGAGAACAAAATGAAAGTAATAAAATCCATTCCCAAAGAAAAAGTTTATTTCAAGCAAAGTGAGATAGAGAAAGGCAATACCGGAAGCGGCGAGGAGTGCGGGATCATCAATGTATTCGATGAGATCGAATATCAATCGGTGGTGGGCTTCGGCGGTGCTTTTACCGAATCGGCAGCCTATAACTATTCTTTGCTTAACGATGCGCAGAAAAAAGAGTTTATGAAGAAATATTTTTCCAAGGAAGAGGGAATCGGCTATAATTTCGGCCGTACCCATATCAATTCATGTGATTTTTCTTTGGATATCTATACCTATATTGAGGAAGGCGATAAGGAACTTGCAACCTTCAATATCGATCGGGACCGAAAGTACATCATCCCCTTCATTAAGGATGCTTTGGAATATTGCGGGGAAGAACTGATGCTTTTTGCCTCCCCCTGGAGCCCTCCTGCTTTTATGAAGACCAATGAGCAACCCATCAGAGGGGGGTCTCTGAAGGAGGAGTATAAAGAAGTCTGGGCAAGATATTATGCAAAATATATCAAAGCCATGGCGGAGGAAGGAATAAAAATCTCTGCCATCTCGGTGCAGAATGAGCCACGCGCTTTTCAGCCATGGGAGAGCTGCTACTATTCCTCAAAGGATGAGCGGGAATTTATTGAAAAATATCTTGCTCCTGTTTTGGAGGAGGAAGGGCTTTCTCATATCAAGATTATTATCTGGGATCATAATAAGGAGCGGGTTTACGACCGTACCAAGAAAATTTTTGAATCCGAGGCGGTTCGCGCGCGGGTCTGGGCAGTGGGCCATCATTGGTATTCCGGCGATCATTTTGATGGGATGCGCTTGGTCCATGAGCAGTTTGGAAAGGTAAGTATCAGTTCAGAGATCTGCGGCAGCATCAATGAAGATCCCCTCTCTCTGGCTGAGCGTTACGGAAAAGAGCTTTGCGGTGATTTTAATAATTTCACTGCCGGCTTTTGCGATTGGAATCTTTTGCTCTCCGAGCAGGGCGGCCCCTTCCATAATCGAAGCGAAAAGTCGGTGGCTTGCGCAGGGGTTGTATTGGAGGATAAATCCCATGGCTGCCATGCACCGGTCCTTTATGATACCAAGAACAAGGAATTGGTCTTTACACCGATCTATTATTATATCGGCCATTTTTCCAAATTTGTGGAGCGGGGGGCAAAGCGGATTGCGACTACTAAATACTGCGAGCAGATCTATACCGTGGCCTTTAAGAATCCCGATGGTCAGATTGTTTTGATTCTGATGAATACTACTGATGAGGCGTTGCCTGCAGTAGTGCGTCATGAGGGCGTTTGCACCACTCTTACCTTAGAGCCTCATTCAATCGCAACTGTTCTATTCTAAAGAAAAAGAGTTGAAAAAATGCAAGAACAATTAACATTTAAGGACCTTGGCCTTTCGGAAGAGATGCTCAAGGCGTTGGAAGAAAAAGGATATGCGTATCCTACCACTGTGCAGAAGCTGGCAATCCCTGAATTTATGCAGTGGAAGGATGTGGTGGCAAAGGCACCTACCGGCACCGGTAAGACCTTCGCCTTCGGCATCCCCATGATTGAGCATATTGATGCCGATTGTGCGGAGATTCAGGGGCTGATCTTAGCCCCCACCCGAGAGCTTGCGATGCAGATCGGGGAGGAGCTGAGAGGGCTTCTGACCTTCTATAAAGGGATTCGGGTGGCAGTGCTTTACGGCGGGGCAGGCATGCAGGGCCAGATCCGGCAGCTGGAGAAAAAGCCGCAGATCATTGTGGCAACGCCGGGGCGGCTGATGGACCACCATAAGCGGCGCAACCTGCGCTTTGATCATATTCAGACGGTGGTGCTGGATGAGGCAGACAGAATGTTGGATATGGGCTTTTATAAGGATGTAACCCGCATTGTGGATATGGTGAAAAACCGCCGTAATTTAGGGCTGTTCTCTGCCACCATCAGCCGCGAGGTGATGGATGTTTCTTGGAAATATCAGCGGGATGAGGTGGAGATCACAGTAGAACCCAAGCAGGAGGATCGGCCGGATATTGATCAATATTCCGTAACGGTCCCTCCGTTTAAGAAGCCCGATGCCACCGTTACCATGGTGAAGGAAGGCCCCTTTGAGCGGGTGATCATTTTTTGCAATACCAAATCCATGTGCCAGCGGCTTTGCGAGATTCTCCAAAAGGAGAGCGTGGATTGCGATTGCCTTCATGGCGATATTCCCCAGAGCAAGCGGGAGAAGACCATGCAAAAATATCGCGACGGTCAGCTCTCGGTATTGGTGGCTACCGATGTGGCTTCCCGCGGCATTGATGTGGATGATGTAGATTGCGTCATCAATTATGATATTCCCGAGGAGATCGAATATTATATCCATCGCATCGGCCGTACGGGGCGTGCCCAGAAAAAGGGCGTGGTCTTTTCCATGCTGAATAACTTTGCGGAAAAAACCAAGCTGGAGGAGATTATCAAGCATACCAAATATCAGGTGAAAGCGCTTGCAATGGGCGAGGACGGCGTTTTGACCGAAAAAGAATAGGAGAAAGAAGATGCTGAAATATGAAATTGAAGGCGGCTCTTTGCCGGTTGTGATCTGCTATCCCGAAGCGGGGCAGACCCTTTGCACCGAGAGAGGCTCCATGAGCTGGATGAGCGCTAATATGAAGATGGAGACCAATTCCGGCGGAGGCTTGAAGAAGGCGCTGGGAAGAATGTTTTCGGGGGATTCCATCTTTTTGAATGAATATACGCCGATGGGCGGGAGCGGTATGATCGCCTTTTCCTCCAGCTTCCCCGGCAGTATTATCCCCTTTGAGGTTTCAACGGGCAGAAGCATCATCATTCAAAAACGGGGCTTTCTTGCCATGGAAAAAGGCTTGGATCTTTCCCTTTATTTTCAAAAGAAGCTGAGCGCCGGCTTTTTCGGCGGGGAAGGCTTTATCATGCAGAAGGTTTCCGGAAATGGCTTGGTCTTTTTGGAGATTGACGGTTATTGCAAGGAGTATACCTTGGCAGCAGGCCAGACCTTGTTGGTGGATACCGGCCATCTGGCGGCCATGGAAGAAAGCTGCAGGATGGATATTGAGACCGTAAAGGGCGCAAAAAACATCTTTTTCGGCGGTGAGGGGCTTTTCCTTACCAGAATTACAGGCCCCGGCAGAGTCTGGCTGCAATCCATGCCGATTGTAAATGTGGCAGGCGCCATTCAGCCCTATCTGCATTTGGAGGGCGGCTCCAATTCCGGCAACGGAATCAATATTAAATTCGGAGATTAAGAAAATGACAGAGAAAGAAAAAGGTGCCGCAGGGTTCCTTTATAACCCCAATTACGATCAAGAGTTGATCGGAGAGATTATGCGCTGCAAGGATCTTTGCTATGAATTCAATCAGCTCAAGCCCTCTGAAATTTCTGAGAGAGCAGCGCTTTTGGGAAAAATGCTCGGTAAAATGGGAAAGGATGCCTTTATCCATTCCCCCTTCTACTGCGACTATGGCTATAATATCAGCGTTGGAGATGGCTTTTTTGCCAATCATAACTGCTGCATTTTAGATGGCGGAAAGGTAAGCAAACACGAGCAATCCGAACCTGCCTAAAATGGCATAATTTCGGCGCTTTTCGGCTTGTCGAAGGTTTGCAGGCGTCAGCCTTGCAAACTTCTTCGCGCCAAAAATCATCCAAAATTCTGCACATTTTAAGGTCGAAGAATTTTAAGGAAGCGGATTTTTGGGTTTGCAAGGCACAAAACGCAGCCAATACTGCCGTATTGGCGAGTATTTTAACATAGCAAAGGCGAAAATGAAAATGATTGCGGCGTTAGCCACAGCAGAGCAACGCTCTGCAAAGAACTCTCTGAGTTCTTAATCATTCAAATTTCACCGATTGTGCGATCTGTAAACAGATCGCGGTCGCGTTCTGCGACCGGTGGGCACTGCCCACCACAAAAAGGTAAAATCCGCCCCTTAAAATCAGGTTCGGATTACTCGTGTTTGCTTAACCTTTGGCGACCATGTATTTATTGCTCCCAACTGTACCTTTACTACCGCTGAGCATCCCTTGGATGTTCGGCAACGCAATGAAGGTTTAGAGGTGGCTCTGCCCATTACCATCGGCAGCAATGTATGGATCGGGGCAGGGGTTACGGTTCTCGGCGGCGTTACCATCGGGAATAATAGCGTGATCGGCGCAGGAAGTGTGGTTACCAAGGATATTCCTTCCGGCGTGATAGCCGTTGGGGTGCCCTGCAAGGTTATGCGGGAGATTACCGAAGAGGATCGTAATAAATATAAGAGGATGGAAGAATGAAGATTGATCAGATTGATAAAAATTTCAAGGTAGATGCTGTAATCGAAAAGGAAGGTCTTTGCTTCTATGATCCAAGGGAGAAGCCTTTTGAGATCTTCGGCATCTTTTATGAGGACGGAAGATTTCGCCGCCTGCCCGAAGCGGTCGCCAAGGCAACCAATGAGGGCGTTTTGGGGCTTCATGCCAATACGGCAGGCGGCCGCCTGCGCTTTCGCACGGATAGCTTGAAATTTGCCATCAGCTGCCGGCTGGATCATATTATGAAAGCGGAACATATGGCACTCTGCGGCACCGCAGGCTTCGATCTTTATGTGGATGGCTTATATAAGAGAACCTTCCGCCCGCCCTATAATGTTGAAAATGGATATGAAAGCTTGGTAGAGCTGAAGGAAGAGCGTAAGATGCGGGAAATTCTCATTCATTTCCCCTTATATAGCGATGTTTTGAAGCTCTCCGTCGGTTTGGAAGAAGGAGCAAAAATCGAAGGGCCCACTCCCTATCGAGAGGGAGCGCCGCTGGTCTATTACGGCTCCTCCATCACCCAAGGAGGATGCGCCTCCCGCTCCGGCAATGCTTATGAGAATATCCTCTCCCGCCGCTTGGATGTGGATCATATTAATCTTGGCTTTTCCGGCAGTGCAAAAGGGGAGCAGGCGACCACTGATTATATTAATAATTTGGAGATGCGTGCCTTTATTATGGATTATGACCATAATGCGCCGAATCCCGAGCATTTAGAGGCTACTCATGAGAAGATGTTTCTTGCAATCCGAGAGAGGCATCCCAATCTCCCCATCCTCTTGCTCAGCCGACCGAAATGGCTTTTGGAGGGCGATGATGATCAGCGGCTTGCCATTGTGCGCAAGACCTATGAAAATGCAAAGGCGAGAGGCGATCAAAAGGTTTGGTTTATTTCGGGGCAGGAGCTGATGGCTCTTGCCAAAGAGGAGGGGACAGTAGATAACTGCCACCCCACCGATCTGGGCTTTTTCTCCATGGCAGGCGCCATGGAAGATACCATAAAAGAAATGATAGGAGAATAAGAAAATGGAAAAGAAAGTACCTGTTGCAGCGCAATATATCAAGGATTTCGAGCAGCTGGGATTTGGAATGTTTGTCCATTTCGGGATGTATTCCATGCTGAATAAAGGGGAATGGGCTTACCATATTTTGAAATTGGAAAAAGAGCCCTATCTGAATTTGCAGCAAAGCTTTGAGGTTAAGGCCGATGGGATTCAAGAGATTGTCGGCGTCGCCAAGGCAGCAGGCTGCAAATATATTACCCTCACTACCCGCCATCATGAAGGCTTCTCCCTTTATGATACCTGCGGATTGAATGAATATGATGCCCTTCATTCCCCAACCGGCAGAGATTTAATTAAGGAGTTTGTGGAGGAATGCAGAAAGGCGGAGATTGTCCCCTTCTTTTATCACACGACTTTGGATTGGATCGATCCTCGCTTTGAAGGGGATTTTGATGCCTATTTGAAATATCTTTATGATAGCGTGGAGATCCTTTGCACCCGCTACGGCAAGATCGGCGGTCTTTGGTTTGACGGCAATTGGTCTAAGCCCGATGCCGATTGGAAGGAAGGGGAGCTTTATGCCATGATCCGCCGCCATCAGCCGGAGGCCATGATTATCAATAATACCGGCCTTGAGCATCGGGGCGAGGTGGGCGTAAAGGAAATCGATGCGGTTACCTTTGAGCGGGGAATGCCCCATGCCATGGACCGCACCGGCATGGAGAAATATCTTTCCGGCGAGATGTGTGAGACCCTTTGCGACCATTGGGGCATCGCTGATGACTTTAATTTCAAGCCCATCAAGCAGCTGATTGAGGAGCTTTGCGAATGCCGCAAGGTGGGAGCGAATTTTCTTTTGAATATCGGCCCTGCAGGGGATGGCTCGGTGCCTAAAATGCAGGCGGCCATCATGGAGACCCTCGGAGAATGGATGAAAATCTATGGGAAGGCCATTTATAACGGCCGCCCCTATCTCTCCTATGAAGATCAGCGGGAATTTGCGCTGGTGGATGCCTTTGATCCGAAGACCGTCTATCTCTTCAAATTCAATCTCGGCAAAAAGAGCGGAAATAAGCATGTATCCTTGGGGATGGATTCCGAGACGGCTACCTTCTTCAAGGGCTTTGAAGGAGAGGTAGAATCCATTCAATGGATGGATAACGGCGAGGATCAGCCCTTTGCCCAAGAGGGCGATACTTTATCGGTTGATTTTATCGGCTATCCTTATGGGCAGAGCCATTGCGTGCGCGTTGCAGAGGTGAAATTAAAGTGAAATATTCAATCAATACCAAGCATCTTTTGAATTGCTTTGAGAGAATCATCAATGTACCAAGCCCTGTGGGTTATTATAAAGAGCTCAACCCCGTGCTTGCCGAAATGGCAGAGGAATTGGGCCATAAGATGACCTTTGATCATAAGGGGACAGCCTATATCACCATTGACGGGGCAGACAACAGCAAGACGGTGCAGATTGCGGCCCATGCCGATACGCTGGGCTTGGTGGTGCGTACGGTATCCTCCGACGGCATGCTCCTTGTTCGCCGCCTTGGCGGAGGAGGGGTTGTCAGTTTGGAAGGGGAAAATGTGATCATCCATACTCGCAAGGGCAGGAAATATACAGGGCTTGTAATCTGTAAATCCCATTCCACCCATGTCTTTGACGATGCTTCCACCTTGGAGCGGAATGAAAATACCATTCGGATTCTTTTGGATGAGGATGTTCATACAGAAGCGGATGTGCGGGCGCTCGGCATCTTAAACGGTGATTTTATCTCGATAGAGCCTCGATTTCGCCAAACGGAGAAGGGATATATAAAGTCCCGTTATATCGACGATAAGGGCGCCATCGCCTGCTGCTTTGAGGCTCTTCGCTATCTGAAAGAGCAGAATCTTCGCCCTCAAAACCGCACCATCTTTTCCTTCCCCTATTATGAAGAGGTGAGCTTCGGCGGCACCTATATTCCCGAAGGAGTATCGGAGCTTATAGCGGTGGATATCGGCTTGATCGGGCCGGAACTTGAGGGAAATGAGCGCTCTGTCAGCATCTGCGCCAAAGATGCAAGCGCTCCATATGATCAGGAGTTGACAGATCGGCTGATTGCCTTGGCGGAAGAGGCGGAATGTGATTTCGCAGTAGATGTATTTTATCGCTACGGCACCGATGCAAGAGCCGCTGTTCGGGCGGGCCACAATCTGAAGGCGGCCGCTTTCGGAATGGCGGTCTATTGCAGCCATGGGCTGGAGAGGACTCATGTAAAAGGGCTTGAGAATACCACCAATCTTCTGATTTCTTATCTATTAAGTGAAAAATAATGAAAAAAACTCGGCTTTTCTTCCGAAAAGCCGAGTTTTTTGTCTAAAAACAGTTGCATTATAATTATTTATTTGTTATGCTTGGGATGATACCATAAAATGGGGGAGTGTCCCCCTTATTTGTAAAAGATCATGTAAATGTTTTCAGTTGATGGAAAGAAAAGGGGATTTTTTGTGAAAAAGAAGCTTTTTGCATTAGCCTTAATATTATTGGTGATGATTCATGTTGCAATGCTTTCGGTGGTGGCAGAGCCTTCCGAAATACCCGTTTATGCGGGTGTTGGCAATTATACGGCTTCTTTAGAGGCCGATAAGGCTACCGGAGATGTTCCCGAAATATTCGGCACTGCTGCAGCAGACGGTATGGTTTGGACCGATAAGAGCGTCAAAGTAAACGGCGCTGATTTTGAGGTTACATTATCTGCTCTTTCTCAGGAATTTCTTTCGGTGAAAGCGTCGGAAAATACCGATTCAACCCCTGCAGATGTAGTAATGATCTTGGATTTTTCCAGCTCTATGCAATCCAATACCCTTACTTTGGATGGAGATAAAAATGCCACGCGCACAAAAGCAATGATCAAATCGGTCAATGCGGCCATGGAGCTGATTATGAATGCCAACAGCAAAAATCGTGTAGTAGTTTATGGCTATAACAGCGAATATAGCTGCATCTTTCCCTTAGGGCATTATACGAATTCTGCTTGGAATGATAAGTCGGTATGGAGCTCTTCCGGCACCAATGCCGGAGCAGGAAAGTATTTTGACTACAGCGTTTCTTCCGGCAAAGGAAAGGCTTCTACCGCTGCAGGTCTTATGAAAGACGGAACTGCTTTTTCTAATACGATGAGTACCTCTACCGGCACTTTTACCCAATATGGTGTGGTGGCCGGAATCTCTTCTTTGATTGCGAGTATTGAGTCGGAAGAGCATACGGTTGATCGGCTTCCGTTTGTCTTTTTATTTACAGATGGAGCGCCCGGCATTGCCAGCAAAAACTGGCATAGCAATACCCCTAATTCTCAAAATAAAGTCAGCAACCAAAATGAGCGGGCGGCGCTTTCGATCCTTTCTTCCATGTATATGAAGAATCGGCTGGATGAGGCTTATGATACTTATAACGGCAAAGATACCAATGTGGAATGGTTCAATATAGGGCTGAGCGTGGGGACCGATGCGCGAGGAGTTGCATTTATGGACCCTGTTACGGTGGAAACTGTGAATAATTCTACCAATACCTCGGTGTTGAGTTATATCAATAATTACACCAGTGGCGATTACAGCGATTATTCTGCGTATGCATCCGATTATATCTATGCGGAAGAATATGTATTTTTTGCAAGTACCGGCGAAGCGCTGGAAAATGCATTTGTGGATTTTGGTAAATTGGTAGAGGAGAGCTCTAAAGAGATCAAAGTGCCGGTTATCAATGTAGAGGGAGAGGCCGCTGCGACCGGCCTTGTATTTACCGATACTTTGGGAAAGGGGATGAAATTGGATGCCCCGACCCTTTGGCTTGATGATACCAATTCTATAACGCCTACCGTTCAGGTTCAAGGCGGGAAGACCGTCTATCATTATGAAGGGTATCAAATGAAAGCAACCCTCTCCCATAATGCAGAGGGGCAAAAGGTTCTTACTTGGGAGATTCCCTCCAATGAAGTGGCGATCTGCACCTATGAAGATCGCGCTGATTTCACCTCCGGAAAGTATTTGGTGAAAGATCCTCGGCGTTTGGTTTATCAAGTAAAGGTGGAGGATCCTGCTGCTTATGCAGGGGAGGCTCTTTATTCCAATGGGTTTGATGAGAGCAAACGCCCCCTTGCTTATGCAACGTTTGGTGTGGCAGAGGATAACTCTTATTACTATGATGTTACTGTCGATTCTTTGGGCAATTTCCAAAGCAGTGTTTTGAAGGATTCGGTGTTTTCCGGAATTTTGAAGGAGAAAAATATTACCGAAACTGCCGCCTATACATTGGCCTATGCTCCGGAAGAAAAACAAGGCTATACCTTGGTAACTGCAAAGCTTGGCAATAACGGGCGGCTGAAAGGCGTTGCCCATGTATCAAAGCAGGGCTCGGCCGAAAAGATCCGCGCCGGAGAGACCATGGAATTTACAATTCGGGTTGCAAACAAGAGCAATTCCGCCTTGAATCATCCGGTGGTAAAGGATCAGCTTCCCGATGGGCTTACTTATGTGGCAGGGAGCGCGGTCGGCGGAAGTGTTGCAGAAAGCGGAAAGGTGCTAACGTTTACCATCCCCCAAATTGCGGCGCAGGGAGAGGCTACTATCACCTATCAAGTAGCAGTTACCGATGCGGCGGTTGATGGGACGGTCTATAATAATAAAGCGTATCTGGAAGTAATCGACAATGTAACGGTGATAGATCCGGATCAAGCAGAAGCCGAGGTAACGGTGGAAAACCGATATGCGGTTACCTATTCTTGGAGCGGCGATTTTCCGCAAGGGATTACTCTGCCTCAAAATCATGAGACTTATGGGACAGGCGATCGCTATTCGGTAGATAACTTCTATCATGATGCAACGCGTATTGAGAAAAAGGATGCCTATGGAAATCTGACCGATTATTGGCTCTTCTCCGGATGGGCGGATCCTTATAACGGGGAGATGGGCAAGGAGGATGTCCTGATCGAGGGAATCTGGACCCATTATACCGTGCAGGTTACGCCCCATCGGGTTTATTATCGGTGGCAGGGAGAAGCTCCCGAAGGGGTAATGCCTCCTTCTGATGCCGATTCCTACTATCCTAATCAGCCCTATGAGGTAGATACTACCTATGTGAGCGGTGCGGAAATTCCTACTTATGATGACTACCTTAACCAAAACGGAACTTGGATCTTTTCCGGCTGGGCAGATCCCAATCATGGTTTGATGGGAGATGCGGATGTGGAAATCATCGGAAAATGGAATTTCGTCCCCATGGCCGTTCCTTCTTATAAAGTAACTTATTCTTGGAGCGGTGTGGAACCGCCCGATCATATCCCGCCGGTAGATGGTAGTACCTATGTGAGCGGGCAACGCTATTCGGTTGATTCCGTCTATAGTGCAGGAATGTCTTTGCCCGAAAAAGATGTTTACGGAAATGTAGTCGGTGTCTATAGTTTTAGTGGCTGGCAAGATCCCAATCATGGGACGATGGGGAATGGGGATGTGCTGATTGAGGGGGTATGGACCTATACCCCGAGAGAGGTGCCTGCATATAAGATAACCTACGAGTGGACAGGGGAGATTCCCGCAGGGGTAACGCTTCCCACCGATGGCAATACCTATGTGCCCAATCAGCCCTATGAGGTAGATGAGGAATTCAAGAACACCACCACCCTTGATACCAAGGATGCTTATGGCAATGTAACCGGTATCTATTCCTTCAGCGGTTGGCAAGATCCCAATAGCGGCGTGATGGGGAATGCAGATGTATGGATCGAGGGGGTATGGACCTATACCCCAAGAGAGGTGCCTGCCTATAAGATAACCTACGAGTGGACAGGGGAGATTCCCGCAGGGGTAACGCTTCCCACCGATGGCAATACCTATGTGCCCAATCAGCCCTATGAGGTAGATGAGGAATTCAAAAACACCACCGCCCTTGATACCAAGGATGCTTATGGCAATGTAACGGGCCGCTATTCCTTCAGCGGTTGGCAAGATCCCAACAGCGGCGTAATGGGCAATGCAGATGTATTGATTATGGGTGAATGGGTTTACACACCGGAAGAAGCTCCGGAAATTCCTGAAGAGGAACTTCCCGAAGAAGAGCTTCCTGAAGAGGAACTTCCCGAAGAAGAGATTCCTCAGGAAGAAATTCCCGAAGAAGAGACTCCTTCAGAGGATGAGGTTCCTTCTGAAGAAGAGACTCCCTTTGAGGAAGAGCCATCTAAGGATGAGGAAACTCTTGATTCTGAGAATAATGAAGAAAAACCTTCTGATTCCGAACGGCCTCATACAGGTGAACAAAATGATCTTGCTTTATGGTATGGCATGGCAATTTCTGCTTTGCTTGCCTTGGGCGTTTTGAGTATCCTTAAAAGGAAATTGCAATAAGAGATAAACGAGGAGACATTTATGAAAAAATGCATAATATCGTTGCTGAGCATTGCATTGCTGCTCTTGGCTCTTTGCGGCTGCGGAAAGCAGAGAATGGCGCTCAATCACATTTCTGAGGATGTATTTTATGAGAAATCGACTCTTCAGACGAAGGTTACCGATGAGCAAGGAAATTCTTATTATGCAGAGGATCGGCTGAAGGTGATCTCCTATAACATCCGCTATACCAATGATAAGAACGGCCATTCCATTAAGGAGCGGGCGCCTCGCTTGAAAAAGGTCTTGGAAAAATATGATGCCGATCTTTTGGGGATTCAGGAATTTACCCCCAAATGGGAAAAGCATCTCCCGCTTTTTGAGGAGCAATATGATTATGTATTGAACTATCGCTCCTCCGAGGATGTGGAGGCGGCGCCCATCTTCTGGAAGCGAAGCAAATTCAAATTGCTGGATCATGGCCTTTTCTGGCTTTCGGAAACCCCTGAGCAGGAATCCCGCGGCTGGGGTGCGAAGCATTGGCGCATCTGCCAATGGGTCAAATTGGAAAATCGGCAGAGCGGCTCGGCTTTTTATTTCCTCAATACTCATTTTGACTTTGAGGATGCTCCTCAAGTGGGAAGCGCAAGGCTTTTGATCGAAAAAGCGCAGACTGATTTTAAGGATGCGCCCGTGATCATTACAGGCGATTTCAATATGGAGCGGCAGAGCGAGGGCTATTATTTCATGAGTCGGTATTTTACCGATGTGAATATGGCTACGGAGCAGAGTAATATCGGCACCTATACCGGCTATGGGGAAACAAGCGAACTGATTGATTATACCTTCATTTCTCAGGAGGGGATTAAGCCTCTTACCTATCGGGTGATGACGGAGATGTTTGATGGGAAATATGTATCGGATCATTATGGGATTTATACCGAGCAGGTGCTTTTGAAAAATAACTGATTTTATTTGAAATTGGGCTGAATGTATCAAAACCCTCCCTTGAAAACAGGGAGGGTTTATTATATAATGATGAATGATGACAGAAAGAAAAGGAGCAGGAGAAAGCATGGGAAGTAAAGCATTTTGCGGCGAGGTCTGGACCAATGTGCATCCCGAGATCATGGCGGCTATGGCAGCTTGCAATCAAGAGGCGGTAGACGGCAAGGTGGGCAACGATGGCTTCACCAAGCGGGCTGAAGCGTATATGAAGGCGGAATTTGAAAAAGAGGTCTTTATCAATTTCACCTATAATGGCACTGCGGCAAATATTTTGGCCTTAAAATCCATGCTCAAGCCTTGGGGGTCGGTCCTTTCTGCCGATTGCACCCATATCAATACCTATGAATGTGGGGCCACTGAATATATGCTGGGCAATAAGATTCTCACCCTCCCTTCCGAGGATGGAAAGCTCAGCCCAACGATGATCGAGGAATACCTGCAAAAGATCAAGAATTTCAAATATCTGCCGGAGGTATTGGTGGTAACCCAGCCCACAGAGCTTGGGGTGCTTTATACCAATGAGGAGCTGAAAGCCCTTTGCGATTACGCCCATTCCAAAAAGATGTTTGTCTATCTGGATGGCGCGCGCATTACCAATGCTCTTGCCGCTCTTGAAACCGATCTTCATTCCATGATCGAAGAAACCGGAATTGACGCCTTCTCCTTCGGCGGCACCAAAGCGGGCCTCTGCTTTGGGGAGATGGTGGTCTTTTTGCGGGAGGAATTTGCAGAGAATATGGCCTATTCCCAAAAGCAATCCTTGCAGCATATGGATAAATCCAAATTTCTCGGGGTGCAATTTGAATATCTTTTGAAGACGGGCCTTTGGAAGAAAAATGCCAATCATGCCAATGGCCTTGCAAAAGAATTGGAGAAAAAGCTTTCGGAAAAGGGGCTTTCTGCCTATTATCCTGTGGATACCAATATGGTTTTTTGCAGCGTTACCCCTGCTCAATATGGGCGCATAACAGCTCATTATGATCTCCATTATTGGGAGGAGGAAAAAGGGCTTCTGCGCTTTTGTACCACCCATGAGACCACCCAAGAATTGATTGACCATCTGGCTTCTTTGGTTTAATAATAAAAACTGCGTAAAAAATTACGCAGTTTTTCAGACTGTCAAAAAAGGCACAGACCGCAGAAAATAAGAGAACTAAAGAATTCTGCCGATTCTATAAATTAGCAGAGAAAAGAAAGCCCACTCTTTTTCCTTGCTTTCTTATTATAAGGAAAAAATCCGCATGATGATGCGGATTTTGAATAAAATTTTCTGCTTTCCGCCGATCTGCTCTCTACCGTACCTATGTACGCCGACGAGAACAGATCG
>JAFSCX010000031.1 GCA_017436525.1 Clostridia bacterium
AGGATTTTGAAAAGAGTATTTTTTTGTTCAATCGAGGCATAAAACGCAGCCAATACTGCCGTATTGGCGAGGATTTTAACAATGAGTGAGCGAAAAAATACCTTTTCAAAACGGTGTTCAAGTTTAATTGCTCACCCTAAGGTTTCAATAACACTATTGCCACAAGGCAATAATATCACTCCGACTTTAGGAGGAATATCACTTGAAAGCCTATCTTTTTAATGTACTATAGATTCAGAGGTGATAACTTTGGCCGAAAGCATTTTTAGAAATTGCCGAACTTCAATAAAGCAAAATAATGTTATGAAACTGAATATTAGCTTGACTTGCTTTTTGAAACATCGAAAAAGAAAAAATAAGAGTAACAGATTTTTAGTCTGTTACTCTTATCTACCTTTATGAGAAATCTCGCTGATGCATCTTTTATGTTGGTTTAATAATCAAACAGCATAATGGTAGGCATCAAGGAAGCCTGCAAAATTCTTGTTACACTTCCGGCATCCTTCACATCATCAGAATTTACATTGACAGGGCCATTCATAAATGCGCTCCAAGAATAATGCTGGGTTGCATTATAAATGCTCTTGTTTTCATTCTTATGATACATTGCATGGACAGCAAGCTCTTTATTATTATCGAAGAACTTCAAGCCCATGTAATTTGCACGGGTGGTGTTATAGGCATCGGGATCTGAGCCGGGAGTAAAACCAGCTGTAGTAGCACCCCTCATATAATTGGACATTTCAGGATAGACTGCATTTACATCTACTGCTTTCTCAGCAAAAGCGCGCATATAAGAAATGCTCATATGCTCCTTCATGTCCTTATAGCGAGCAATTTGCTCCTCGGTCATCGCTGCATAGAAATCAGCCTCAACCTCTGCCTTCCATACTTTGGTCAGCTCTTCTGCCACACGCAAAGCCACAGAGGGGCTCTGGCAATTGGAAGTAACAGCGAAGCCGCCTGCCCAGCCCGCAACGGGAGTATGAACCTGCGTCTTGTATTCTGCATCGCCTTGGTTTTCTTGATCTGCTACAAGCAATTCCTGGAACTCCTCTTCGCTATAGGTGCGATAGGTATTTTCAAGGCTTTCAGCATAGGGATAAGCAACAAAATCCCAATCAGAGCCGGTCTGCTCTGCTACTTCTTTAATATCGCCCAGATCTTCGGGGCCACAAGCTACAAAGCTGAAGGATTTTTTAGCATCACTGCCGTTATAGTAATTGAAAAGCTTGCGATAGAGAGATCCATTCTCCCAAGCGGAAGAATTTTCGAAAGAACCAACATAGTTCTTTCCATCACTCCCCTTTTGACCCCAATACCAATTCTGGATGAGATCCACGTTTTTATCTGCCCGCTCAGCCTCCACATAATTGGCCTCACCGGTGGTGGATATAATATGGACTCCATTGTAATCAGACATACCGTACCAAATATCAAGGCCTTCCAATGCATCCATCTCGGAAGCAATGCCCACATTGGTACCAACAGTGGAAGCTTTGAGCAACTCATTGAGAGCGCCTGCGCCCCAAGTACGCGCATTATACATCTCTACAGGATCTTTAAGCTCTACTGCACGCAGAGTTACATCTTCATCTTCAATAGTTATAGTCTTTTCAGGAAGAGTAGCATTCACAAGATTATCTCTATTATAAGCAAGGAGATAAGGGGCACCGATACCGGATGCCACATAATAGCCCAGATTGGCGGTCTCAAGCTCATCCGCAATGTGGAATTTCTTGGTCCATGCGGAGGTGAAGGTATCCAGCTCATCGGCAAGCTCAAGATTTACATAGGAATTGATCTTTTGGGTAAAGGGATGAACATCACCCCATACAGAGTTATCTACATAGATCAAATCTACATTATCACCGGCCATTACTGCACGACGGCAAGCGGCGGTATAGGCAGTGCCGCTACCCATGCGGCGGATATTAACAGCGCAGCCATACTGCGCGGTAATTGCCTTCACAACATCACTTTCCTCATCCAAGGGGAAATGATCGGGAACCAAAATCTTAATAGAGCGATTGGCCAGCAGCTCGTCGCTGACACCGGTCGCACTATTGAGGGCTCCGTTGAGACTCTTCATGGTGGAAACCAAACTCTCAATTTTGCTCAGCAAAGTATTGGCATCATAAGTAGAAGTAAACGGAGTATAGATCGGATCGGGCTCGGGTTCGGGCTCTTGGGGTTCCTCGGGCTCCTCCGGTTCCTCTGGCTCCTCGGGCTCTTCGGTAATGATGGTATCCGGCCCCTTTACTTCCTGCGTCTCCCGATCGGGTGCATCCAACAAAAAAGTAGGGATGATCAACAAAGAACTCAACATTCCGCTGATATCCTCACCGTGGTTGGCAGTACCGTAGGGTCTGTCGACATAGTTACAGCCGGCAAAGCTTGCCAGCATCACTACAATCAGCAGAGCCGCAAGTATCTTTTTACATTTCATGCGAGTACCTCCTGAAATTGCGAAACTACATAGTAATATATAATATATCGACTATAGTATAGCATACCCCGTGGGGCAGTTCAAGAGGAAATTGAGAATTGGCTAATATATACAATCTTCGATTTCATTTTTTGTGCATTTTTCCTGCCCTTTTTCAGGAAGAAATCTGCTCTTTTCGGGCTCTTGCAATCAAGAAATTCATGCGGGAGCGAAGCCCCAACAATTCATAGGCCAAAGCATCGATCAACAGCGGCTCATCCGTCAGCGCAAGTTTGGTTTCCAGATTATCGATTCGCTGGCGAAGAACCAGCATTTCCTCTTGATAAGTGGGTTTAATTTTTTTCATTTTTATCACCTCACTATCATTATAGACCGATCTTTCCAATCTATTCCGGAAAATAAGCAAGGCGTTGATCCGCAGATCAACGCCTTACTTATTGAATTTTTATCTTACTCAACGATTTCGCCCATTGCATCCCGAGGCAGGCAAACCGCATTGGCCTCATCGGTATCAATATGCATGGCATCGGCAAATTTGGGAGAAACACGCACAACAGTCTCGCCCAGAATCGCCTCGCGCTCGCCCTTGATCTTTACAGATACAACAGCGCCATCCTTAAGGCCCCATTTCTCAGCGGTCTCGGGGATCATATGGATATGACGCTTTGCTGCGATCACGCCCTCCGAAAGAGCGATCTCGCCGCAAGGACCCTTGACAATTACAGCGCCGCTGCCGGCTACATCACCGCTCATACGAACAGGAGCATCTACGCCGAGGGTACGGGCATCAGTCAGAGAAACCTCCACCTGATTCTCGGGGCGGGTGGGGCCCAATACGCTTACATTGGCGATGGATTTCTTGGGGCCGACCAGCTCCACTCTCTCCTCGCAGAGATACTGACCGGGCTGGGAAAGTTCTCTCTTCTCGGTGAGGGTGGCACCCTTGCCGAAAAGAATCTCGACAGCTTCAGCAGTCAGATGAACATGACGAGCAGACATTTCAACTAAAATTTCTTTCATTTTTTATCTTTTCCCTTCTATGTATTGTTTTCTTCAATATTCTACACCAATCCACCTCGTTTTTCAACCCCAAATTATATAGAATTTCTTATTGAAAAAGGAGAATTCCTATGTTAAAATATAGAGAATAGTAAAAATAAGAAGGGGCTGAGAGCACTTATGTCTAAAAAATACTATCTGACCACTGCCATCACCTATACCTCCGGTAAACCCCATATCGGAAATACCTATGAAATCATTTTAGCCGATAGCATCGCCCGTTTTAAGCGGATGCAGGGCTATGATGTCTATTTCCAGACCGGAACCGATGAGCATGGCGAAAAGATTCAATTAAAAGCCGAAGAGGCAGGCATTACGCCTCAGGAGTTTGTAGATAACGTAGCAGGTGAAATCAAGCGGATCTGGGATTTGATGAATACCACCTATGATCGCTTTATCCGCACCACCGATCCTTCCCATGAAAAGAAGATTCAGCAGATCTTTGAGAAGCTTTATAAGCAGGGCGATATCTATAAAGATTGCTATGAGGGGCTTTATTGCACCCCTTGCGAATCCTTCTTCACCGAAAGCCAGCTCATCGACGGAAAATGCCCCGATTGCGGCAGAGAGGTGCATCCTGCCAAGGAGGAGGCCTATTTCTTCCGCCTTTCCAAATATGCAAAGAAGCTGGAGGAATATATCGAGAAGCATCCCGAATTCATCTGGCCCCCTGCCCGCAAGAATGAAATGATCAATAATTTCATCAAGCCCGGTCTGCAGGATCTTTGCGTATCCAGAACTTCTTTTAATTGGGGAATTCCCGTAACCTTTGATCCGGGCCATGTGGTCTATGTATGGATCGATGCCCTCTCCAATTATATCACCTTTGCAGGCTACGATCCCGAAGGAAATCATTCCGAGGAATATAAGAAATATTGGCCGGCCGATATGCATCTGATCGGCAAGGATATTGTCCGCTTCCATACCATCTATTGGCCCTGCATTCTGCTGGCCCTCGGCGAAGAGCTGCCCAAGCAGGTATTCGGCCATCCTTGGCTGATTATGAGCGATGGCAAGATGAGCAAATCCAAGGGCAATGTCCTTTATGCCGATGATCTGGCCGCCCTTTTCGGGGTAGATGCGGTGCGCTATTATGTGCTCCATGAGATCCCCTTTGCCAACGACGGCCTGATCTCTTATGAGCTGATGATGGAGCGGATCAATACCGATCTTGCCAATATTTTGGGCAACCTTGTCAACCGCACCGTTGCCATGACCAATAAATATTTCGGCGGAGAGATCAAGCCCGCAGGAGCTGAGACCGCGCTGGATGCCGACCTCAAGCGGGTTGCCGCAGAGGTTCCTCTTAAGATGGAGGCCCATATGGACGGCGCTCATGTAGCCGATGCCATCGATGATATCTTCACCTTACTGCGCCGCGCCAATAAATATGTGGACGAGACAGAGCCTTGGATCTTAGGCCGCCCCGAGGGAGATCATGAGCGGCTGGGCACGGTCCTTTATAATCTGCTGGAGTGCATCCGCATTTCCGCTACCCTTTTGAAGCCCTTTATGCCCGAGACGGCCGAGAAGATCTTCAAGCAGCTGGGGATTGCGGATCAATCCCTTGAGGATGCCAAAACCTTTGGCCTTTTGAAGAGCGGCTCCAAGGTGGGCGCGCCCGAAATTCTCTTTGCAAGAATTGATATCCCCAAGAAATTGGCAGAGATCAATGCTGCCAAAGAGGCCGAAAAGAAGGAAGCCGAAAAGCAGCAAAAGAAAGCGGAGAAGAAGGAAAAGCCCGAAGGGATTGCCACCATCTCCATTGATGATTTCGCAAAAGTGGCTCTGCGCGCCGCCAAGATCCTTACCTGCCAGCCTCTGCCCAAGAGCGACAAGCTCCTGCAGATGACGGTAGATAACGGAAGCGGCGCCGAAAAGCAGGTTCTCTCCGGCATTGCTCAATATTATAAGCCCGAAGAGTTGATCGGCAAGACGGTTGTTTTGGTGGATAATCTGGCGCCTGCGAAATTGCGCGGTGCCTTAAGCGAAGGAATGCTTCTTGCCGCCGATACCAAAGATGGGGTAAAGGTGCTCTTCTTGGATGATTCCATCGAAGCGGGAGCGACGATTCGATGATTGATGTCCATGCCCATTTCGATGATGAGCGGTTTGATGAGGATCGGGCTGAAATCATTTCTGCCATGGCAGAAATGCCCATTCGTTTCATCCTTAATTCCGGCAGCCATATAGAGGCCTGCCGCCGCACCTTAGCCCTTGCGGATCAATATGATTTTATCTATGCCGCCATCGGCATCTATCCCCACGATACTGCCATTTTGGAAGAGCAAGGCCTCGGCCCCATTCGGGAGATGCTGAAGCATAAAAAGGTGCGGGCAGTTGGCGAGATTGGCTTGGATTATTACTATGATATGATTCCTAAAGCCACCCAGCAAAAATGGTTTCACGCCCAGCTGGAGATGGCAGAGGAATATCATCTGCCGGTTGTAATCCACAGCCGCGATGCCATGCAGGATACCCTTTCCATTTTGAAAGAGCATCCTAAAAACACCGGCATTTTCCATTGCTACAGCGGTTCGGCGGAATCCTTAAAAGAGGTATTAAAGCTTGGCTTTTCCATCTCCATGGGCGGGGTGGTTACCTTCAAAAACGCAAGAGTTGCAAAGGAAGTGGCCGCCGCTGTCCCCTTGGATCGGCTGATGCTGGAGACCGATAGCCCTTATCTTGCCCCTACCCCTTATCGAGGCAAGCGCAACAGCTCTCTCTATTTGCCGGAGATCGCCAAGGAGATCGCCGCGATTCGCGGAATGACCCCCGAAGAGATTGAACGGATCACCGATGAAAATGCCATTCGGATGTTTGGCTTTGGAGAAAAATAAATTCATAAAAAAATACGGAAAGAGCAAACGCTCTTTCCGTATTTTTTTATTCAGCGTATCAAAAACTTCCATAGGAGTTTTTGATACGCTGGGAGACTCTCAAAAAAGAGTGCAGATTTCGTCGATCTGTTCTCGTCGGCGTCTTTTCGGGGTCCCCGATAAAACTGAAGTTTTGTTGGGGAAAAGGAGGACCTAATGGTATAAGTGGATATTTTGCCATCATGCAAAATGGAACGGTTACCATTAGGTTTGACGCACGGTAGAGAGCAGATCGGCGGAAAGCAGAAAATTTTATTCAAAATCCGCATCATCATGCGGATTTTTTCCTTGTAATAAGAAAGCAAGGAAAAAGAGTGGGCTTTCTTTTCTCTTGCTAATTTATAGAATCGGCAGAATTCTTTAGTTCTCTTATTTTCTGCGGTCTGTGCCTTTTTTGACAGTCTGAACGCTTTGCGGTTGCAAAGCGTTTTTTTTATGCCTTTTTGGTTAAAATAAGCCAAAAGGAGTGAACTTCAATGATACCCAGTGATCTGATGATTGAGCAGATTGAAGCGGCAAAAATGCCTCTTCCTAAAGGGATCTGCAATCGGGAAAGAAAATTAAAATATTGCAATGTTTCAGAAGTGGAAATATCCGATCGGGAAGGGGCAGAGCAGATCGGGCGCCCCGAGGGGCGGTATGTTACGGTGGAAACCGCCAAAAGCTATGAGATCGGCGAGCCTGCCTTCGAGGAGATTGCCGCCGCCCTTTCCAAAGAATTGCGTAAGATGCTGAAGGGGCACAAAAAGGTATTGATCATCGGCATCGGGAATGCCGCCATCACCCCTGATAGCCTTGGCGCAAAGGCGGTAGAGCGGATCATGGTAACCCGCCCGCTGGAAGAGCTGCCGGAGGGATATAGCGTGGTGAGCGCTGTGGCATCACCGGTATACGGAGAGAGCGGGGTGGAAAGCTATGAATTGGTGCGGGGCTTGGTGAGAGAGACCAAGCCGGAGGTTGTTATTCTGATCGATGCTCTTGCCACCGGCAATCTCGCCAGACTTTGCAAGACCGTGCAGCTTGCCAATGTGGGGCTGACCCCCGGCGCAGGAGTCGGGAATGCCCGCCCCGCCCTGGATGAGAAAAGCTTGGGCTGCCCCGTCATTTCGGTAGGGATGCCTACGGTGGTAGATTGCCGCGCTTTGCTTTATCATGTATTGGGAGAGGATTGGGAAGCCTATGCGGATTGCCTGCATCCTTATGAGCAAAGCTTAATCGCCGTCCCCCGCCAGATGGAGCTTGCCACCGATATGGGGGCGAGAATGATCGCTTTTTCCCTCAATAAAGCCCTTCACGGTGATTTATCTACCGAAGAGATTTTAAGGTATTTATACTGAGAAGGGCTCATATAATGAAGGCAGAGAGGCGGTGGAAAAATGAGAAAGTGGATAAGCATTTTGATGATTGGAGCAGTGATCATCGGAAGCGGCATCGGCTGGAAATATTGGCTGCCGCAGGTGGCAGAATTTGCGTTGAGGGAGACCCATGCAGTGAATTTTCGCAGATTTACGGTGGCATTGCTCAAGCATACGGATCCTGTGATGAGAACGGTCGGCCGCTATTTGCGGGCAGATTTTTTGCCGGAGGAGGATGAGCATTTTCTCTATTTCAAAAAAGCGGAAGCGCCCCCTGCAGATGATTCCATTAAAGCCGCCAATCTTTCGGCCATCTCCGGCATCTATAAGCAATACGACGGCACTGCGGTGGCCAATGCCACCGATTATAAGATTTCTGATCTTTTGGATAAAAAGGTGGCGATGCCCGAATTTGAGAAGGGCAAGCCTGCAGTCCTCATCTATCATACTCATACCACCGAATGTTATCGAAATGAAAAGGGGATTACCAATACCACCGACGCTTCTCAAAACGTGGTGGCGGTGGGAGAAGCAATGGCAGAGGTTTTTCGCAGCGCCGGATATGAGACCATCCATCTTACGGAGATTTTTAATCAGCCGAAATTCAGCGGGGCTTATGGGGTATCCATGGCGGCGGTGAAAAAGGTGCTGGCGGAGCATCCTTCTATAAAGGTGGTGCTGGATGTGCATCGGGATTCCATTCAGGATGGGGGGATTGATTACTACCCTGTAACAACGGTGAATGGAAGGGAAGCGGCGCAGGTCATGATTGTATGCGGAACCGAGGCTAATGGCCTTTCCCATCCCAATTGGCGGGAGAATTTTACATATGCTTTGCAGCTCTCCCGCAAAATGGGGCAGCTTTACGGAGAAATTTCCCGCCCCGTGAATCTTCGGAAAGATCGGTTTAATACCCATTTTACGCCCCATACCCTGCTTCTGGAAATGGGCAGTTCTGCCAATACGCTGGAGCAGGCTCTTTATGCAGGGGAACTGACCGCTCGCGCCATGATCGCTCTTTGGCAGGAATAATGCTTGATTCTCACTAAAAATTGGTATATAATATCCTTTGGTGATAAAGATGATCTATTTAGATAACAGCGCGACCACCAAGCCCTTTGAAGAGGCGGTGGAATTGATGGCGCAAACCGAGCGGCAGCATTATGCCAATGCTTCTGCGCTCTATAAAATTGCATTGGATGCGGAGGATGGAATCCTGCGCGCTAAAAAAGAGATCGCCTCGGTGCTTCGGTGCACTCCGGAGGAGGTGCTGATCACCTCGGGCGGGACTTTTTCCAATAATTACGCAGTCATCGGAGCCGCCATGAGCCGCCAAAGAGCGGGGAATCGGGTGGTATTGAGCAAGATTGAGCACCCCAGCGTCTATGCATGCGGCGAGCAGCTTGCGGCGCAGGGCTTTGAGGTGCTTTATGCGGAGCCGACGATTGAGGGCTTCAAAGAAGCAATTAATGAAAAGACGATCGTGGTGGCGGCAATGCTGGTGAATAATGAGATCGGCCTGCGCTTGCCTGCTGAAAAAATTGCCGATTTGATTCGTGCGGCGGGCGCACCTGCTCATTTTCATATTGATGGTGTGCAGGCCTTTTGCAAAATTCCTACCAATGTAAAGGCCTTAAAATGCGATAGTTTTTCCCTTTCGGCCCATAAGATTCACGGCCCTAAGGGCATCGGCGCTCTCTACTTAAAGAAGGGTGTGCGTCTGCAGAATATTCTTTTCGGCGGAGATCAGGAGCGGGGAATGGTCCCCGGCACCTATAACAGCCCTGCCGCAGCAGCCTTTGGGGAGGCCATCTCTCTTTATCGAAAAGCAGATCTCTCGCTCTATGATTCTTTGCGGGCGCGGCTGCTTGAAGGGGCCGAGGATCTGCCCTTTTTGCAGATCAATTCCCCTGAAGACGGCGTGCCCTATATTATCAATCTTTCCTGCAGGGGATATCTGGGGGAGAATGTCCTGCATTTTTTGGAAGGGAAGGGGATCTATGTATCCCAAGGCTCTGCTTGCTCTTCCAAGAAAGCGAGAAGCACTTCTACTTTAGGTAGATTGGGCATGGACGAGCCTACTGTCATGGGAGCACTTCGCATCAGCTTCGGGCTCTTCAATACCTTGGAAGAAATTGATGCTTTAATCGATGCTTTGAGGGAAGTGCCTCAAAAAATTCAAAAACGATATAAGGATGTATAAAATGGAACAAATGATTCTGGCAAAATGCGGTGAGATCGTATTAAAGGGGCTCAATCGCAGTCAATTTGATCAGCGGCTGATGAAAAATATCAAGCTCTCTTTGCAAGAGCTGGGCGAATTCTCTTTGCAGATGGCCCAGTCCACTGTGTATATCCGCGCACTTGGCGCAGAAGATATGGATGAGGCCTTTGAGCGGGTGAAGCGGGTCTTTGGGCTTGCGGCTGTTTGCAAGGCTTATACCTGCGAAAAGAATATGGAAGCCATCTCTGCCTTGGCAAAGGAGTGCCTTTATGAAGCCTTTGCCGATGCCAAGACCTTTAAGGTAGAGGCAAAGCGCAGTGATAAGCGCTTCCCGCTGCAATCGCCCGAAATTTGCAAGGAGATCGGTGGAGTGATCCTGAGCCATTATCCGAATGTGAAGGTGGATGTCCATCATCCGGATGTAACCGTTACGGTAGAGGTGCGGGATTTCGGCGCTTATATCCATGCGGTACGGGAGCAGGGCGCAGGCGGTATGCCTTATGGCTCCAATGGCCATGCGGGGCTGCTCCTTTCCGGCGGTATTGATAGCCCCGTGGCGGGGTATATGATCGCAAAGCGAGGGGTCTCACTCACCGGAATCCATTTTCAAAGCCCTCCTTATACAGGGGAGCGGGCTAAGCAAAAGGTGGTAAGCCTTGCAGAGATCTTAAAGGGCTATTGCCCCGATCTTCGGCTGTTGGCCGTCCATTTCACCGAGGTGCAGGAGGCCATTCGGGATCATTGCAAGGAAGAATATTTTACGGTGATTATGCGCCGGTTTATGATGCGGGTAGCCAATGAACTTTCTAAGAAATGGCATTGCGGCGCCCTGATTACCGGCGAGAGCTTGGGGCAGGTGGCCAGCCAGACCATGGATGCCCTTCGGCTGACCGATAGCGTAACCGATAGCTTGATTCTTCGCCCGCTGATCGGCATGGATAAGGAAGAGATTGTCCGGATTTCTCGCAAGATCGGTACTTTTGAGACCTCGATTCAGCCCTATGAGGATTGCTGCACCGTCTTTACCCCCAAGCATCCCAAGACCAAGCCGACCTTGAAGGAAATTGCCTTCGAAGAGGCAAAGCTGGATATCGAGGGCTTGGTAGCACGGGCTGTGGAGCAGACAGAGCGGATCGAATTATAAGGAGTTGAAAAAATGAATAAAACAGTTAGAAAACATTTAATTTGCATCTTAGGAACATTGATTTTCGGTGCAGGCTCTTTTTATGTAACTCTGCCTGCGTTGAACATCCATTCGGGAGGGCTTCTTTCCTTTCTGATCTCCCTTTTTGTGGCATACGGTGTGCTTTATCTTGTTCAAAGCTTGCGGCAGAGCGTGCAGCAGCTCCACACCGATAAAAAGGCGCTGCTGGCGCCCAAAACCATCAAAATTTTGCTGGCTTTGATCGCTATCTGCATTTTGGTGGGGGTTGTAGGAAATCTTGCGGGGGCAAGAATTTTCAATGCCAAGCGCTATCGGGAGCTTCTCAGCGTAGAGGACGGAGATTTCACTACCGATGTATCCCAGATTACCTTTGAGCAGATTCCCCGCTTGGATCTGGAATCCGCTCAGCGGTTGGGCGATCGTAAAATGGGTGAGCTTTCCGATATGGTAAGCCAATTTGCGGTGATGGATAATTATACCCAGATCAATTATAAGGGCCGCCCCGTGCGGGTTACTCCTTTGGCATATGCGGATGTCTTTAAGTGGCTGAGCAATGTAAAAGAAGGGATCCCCGGCTATCTGATGATTGATATGGTTTCTCAGGAGGTGGAGCTGGTCCGCCTTTCGGAGGGGATGAAATATTCCACCGCCGAGCATTTCGGCCGTTATCTGGAGCGCCATCTGCGGTTCCGATATCCTACCAAGATCTTTGCAGATCAGACCTTTGAGGTCAATGAAGAGGGGACTCCCTTCTGGATCTGCCCCACCTATCGCTATACCATCGGCCTTTACGGCGGCCGGGATATTGAGGGGGCAGTGCTGGTTAATGCAATCAACGGTGAAAGCGTCTATTATGATGTGGAGAAGATCCCCGCTTGGGTAGATCGTGTCTATAATGCAGAGCTGATTATTGAGCAATATGATTTCTACGGCACCTTGATCAATGGATTCTGGAATTCGGTTTTTGCTCAAAAGGATTGCACCATCACCACCGACGGCTATAATTATATGGCGCAAGGGGATGATGTCTATATGTATACCGGCGTTACCAGCGTAGCTGCCGATCAATCCAATATCGGCTTTATCCTTTCCAATCAGCGTACAAAGGAGACAAAATTTTATTCTGTGGCAGGCGCGGAGGAATATTCCGCCATGTCTTCCGCAGAGGGCCAGGTGCAGGAGATGCGTTATACCGCTACCTTCCCGCTGCTTCTGAATATTGCCAATGAGCCGACCTATTTCATGGCATTGAAAGATGCAGGAGCGTTGGTTAAGAGATATGCCATGGTCAATGTGGAGCAATATCAAATTGTTGTGGCGGGCGCTACCGTAGAGGAGTGCGAAGAGAAATATCGCGCTCGTCTTGCGGAAGAAGGCATTTCCGAAGAGCCCCCTGCTCCGGCGGTCTCCACCGAGGAGATCACCGCCGCCATCACATCGGTTCGCAACGCTGTGGTAGGCGGGAATACTTGCTATTACTATACCCTTGAGGGCAGTGATAAAACCTTCTCCCTGAGCGTGGCCAAGGATGAGCGGGCTGTGATCCTCAATAAAGGGGATACCGTTACCTTTGTCTATGAGCCGAAGGAAGAGGCCTGGATCCTGCCGGTGAAAGAGTTGAAATTGGGATAAAAATAGGTTTGCGAGGGGCAAAATTTGCCCCTCGCAAAAATAATGAAAAAACTTTGAAAAAATGCTTGACTTTTGCAAAAGCATTTAGTATAATATGTCTCGTCGCTGAAAGAAATGCGGGTGTAGCTCATCTGGTAGAGCGCCACCTTGCCAAGGTGGAGGTAGCGAGTTCGAGCCTCGTCACCCGCTCCAAGAAGACCAAGCCGAAAGGCTTGGTCTTTTTTTTGCACCCTTGAAATGGAATGAATTTGAGGAGGAACCAGATCTTTCTTTGGCCTCATTATATTGACAAAACTCGATTAAATATGTATAATATTTATTAAATATGTTCCTCATTAAGAGAATTTAATGTTTTGTTTACTGAGAAAGGCGATGTAAATGAAAAATATAAAAAGTTTTAATAAAAATTTATGGAAAGAAAAAGCGTTCATCATTGCTTTTTTTGATTTGCTTTTTATGGCAGCGTCCTATCTTTTTGCGTTGTTCTTAAGATTCGATTTTGCTTTTTCCAAAATTCCCCAAGTGTGCATCAAAGGGTATTATATATTGATCCCTTCTTTTGCTGTGGTCATGCTGGGTATATTCTATATATGCCGTCTGTATCATAGTATCTGGCGGTTGTTTGGCGTGGCAGAGGTGATGGCGGTATTTAAGGCGTTTCTTCTGTTACTTCCGTTTCAGGCATTGATCATTCTGCTGCTTGCTCCCGATGGAATGCCCTTCTCCTTCTATGTGATGGGCTATGTGCTTCATTTTTGCCTGACAGTGGGGATGAGAGCCTCTTTTCGTATATTAAGAGATTGGCTGAATCGCAGAACTTCGGGAAATGAAAATAAATATATGGTTATCGGGGCCGGCGCGACCGGTCAGATGCTGCTTCGCGAATTGCAAAGTTCTCAGGAATTCATTGCCGATTCCCGCATTTGCTGCGTGATTGATGATAATCCCAATAAAAAGGGGCGTGTCATTGAGGGAATTCAGATTGTGGGCAATCGCAGCGATATTGAGGAAGCAGTCAAAAAATATGAGATCACCCATATTGTATATGCAATCCCCAGCCTGGATCTTGCCGAGCGTACTGCAATTTTGGAGATCTGCAAGCGTACCGGCTGCCATTTGCAGACAGTGCCCGGTATGTATCAGCTGGTCAGCGGAGAAACCAAAATTTCTCAGCTGAGAGATGTTAATATTCTGGATCTTTTGGGTCGGGATCCCGTAAAGGTCGATAATGATGAAATCTTGGAAGATATTGCAGGCAAGGTGGTATTGGTTACCGGCGGCGGTGGTTCTATCGGAAGTGAGCTTTGCCGCCAGATCGCCCAAGCAATTCCTAAGCTATTGATCATCTTTGATATTTATGAAAATAATGCCTATGCGATCCAGCAGGAGCTCAAACGCAGCTATCCCCATTTGCGGCTGGAGGTGCTGATCGGATCGGTTCGAAATACAGAGCGGATCGAAACGGTGATGAAGATTTACCGGCCGGATATTGTATTCCATGCGGCAGCTCATAAGCATGTTCCTCTGATGGAGGACAGCCCCAACGAAGCAATTAAAAATAATGTAATGGGCACCTATAAGACAGCGGTTGCTGCAGCAAAATACGGTGTCAAGAAATTCATTTTAATCTCTACAGATAAAGCGGTAAATCCCACCAATATCATGGGAGCCTCCAAGCGTATTTGCGAAATGGTGGTGCAGATGATGGATCGCCAAAGCGCAGATACCAGCTTTGTGGCCGTGCGGTTCGGCAATGTATTGGGAAGCAACGGCAGTGTATTGCCCCTCTTCCGTAAGCAGATCGCCGAAGGCGGGCCTGTTACCGTAACCGATAAGCGGATTATCCGCTATTTCATGACCATCCCTGAGGCAGTTTCTTTGGTCTTGCAGGCATCCTATTATGCAAAAGGCGGCGAGATCTTTGTCCTGGATATGGGTGATCCTGTAAAAATTGACGATATGGCGCGCAATCTGATCCGTCTTTCCGGATTCAAGCCGGATATTGATATTAAAATTGTCTATACCGGCCTTCGCCCCGGCGAGAAGCTTTATGAGGAAATCTTGATGGACGAAGAAGGCTTAGAGACGACTGATAATCATTTGATCCATATCGGAAAACCGATTGAAATGGACGATGAATGGTTCAAAAAGAAATTGGTTGAACTGGATACTGTCAGCAAAAAAGAAAGCAGCCGAATCAAAGAACTGGTTTCTGAGATTGTACCCACCTATCAATTTAAGCCCAAAAAATACAGTACCCAAGAATTTAATAAAATAGGAGTGTAATAGTTTTATTCGCCTTGCGGCGATTTCTATTGATTCGCAGTGTTATTCGACTAACGCCGAGTGGTATTTGCTTCGTGCGTTATGGGCGAATGGGATATCGCTCAATAGACAAAAAGAAAGAGAAGACTCGTTGTAATGAACGAATCTTCTCTTTTTGTATTTAGAAAAGCTGGGACAATCGGATATTTGTAGATTCTTTCAGGGCTGCGGCAGTTTTTTCTACCGCCTCTTTATCGGGGCCTTCCACCAATATCCGAATGTAGGGCTCGGTGCCGGAGGGGCGAACCAAGATCCGGCCCTTGCCTGCAAAGGCGGCTTCTGCTTTTTCGACATCTTTTAAGAAGACATCGTCTTTCATCAACTTGCGCTTTTGCAGATCGTCGGCCGTTACATTGATCTGCACCTGAGGATAGGGGGTGAAGATATTATAAACATCCTCGCTGCTCATCTTCAAGGCTTTCATGGCGCAAAGGAGCATCAGTGCAGTCAGCTGACCATCGCCCGTGGTGGCCTTTTCAAGGAAGATGATATGGCCGCTGTTTTCCCCGCCCAAGACATAGCTTTGCTCCAGCATCTCTTCCAGAACATAGCGGTCGCCTACCTTTGTGGTTGGGACATTGATGCCGTTTTTATTCATCTTTTCCAAAAGGCCCAAATTGGACATCACTGTAGCAACCAAGGTGTTTCTCTTTAAGCGGTTTTGGCTCTTGAGATAGAGGGCGATGACCGCCAAAATCTTATCGCCATCGATTAATCTGCCTTTGGCATCGCAAGCGAGGCATCGGTCGGCATCTCCGTCAAAGGCAAAGCCGATATCAGCGCCCTTTCTTTCTACAATGGCGGCAAGCTCCTCCATATGCATGGAGCCGCAGCCTTCATTGATATTGATGCCATTGGGCTTATCGTGGTAGATGCGGGCGTCAATTCCAAGCTCTTCAAAGATGCGGTGGGCCGTCTCGCTGGCAGCGCCGTTGGAGCAATCCAGAATGACCCGATATTCATCTAATTCTTCCTCACAAGCCTGCTTGATATGCTCGCAATAGAAATCCTTGGCTTTGAGATTATAGCTGAATTGGCCGCATTTTTCAGCCGGCTTGATTTCAAAGGGATCCAGCAATGTTTCAATCTCGTCCTCTTTGGCATCGGGCAGCTTAATGCCGCCTTTGGTGAGGATTTTGATGCCGTTATATTGGTAAGGGTTATGAGAAGCGGAGATCATGACGCCTGCCTGAGCGCCCATCCGATCAATCAGAAAGGCAAGGGCGGGGGTGGGGAGCACACCGATATGCTCTACATGCACCCCTGAATAGGTGAAGCCCGATACCAGCGCGCCCATCAGCATATCCTTTGAGGCGCGGGTATCGCTGCCGATAATGACTTTGCAGTTGGTATATTCTTTTTTCAAAAGATAACCGCAAGCGGCGCCGCAGCGAAAGGCCAGATCGGGGGTCAGCGCCTTATTGACAATTCCGCGGATTCCGTCTGTTCCGAAATATCTTCCCATGATTCAATTCTCCTTTAATTAGTTTGCGCTTATTACCTTATTCTACCGTAACGCTCTTGGCAAGGTTACGGGGTTTATCTACATCGTTGCCTCTGGCTACTGCTATATGGTAAGCGAAAAGTTGGGTTGCAATTGCGCCGACAATAGGGGCAATGAAATCGCTGCATTCGGGCAAAGTGATCAGCTCGTCTGCAAAATCGCTGCAATCCACATCCGGATGAGTCAGGCAAAGAACGATTGCGCCTCTGGCGTGGACTTCTTTAATGTTGCCGGCGGTTTTTGCAATGCGGGAACGGTCGGTCATTACCGCCACAACCGGAGTGCCCGGCTCAATGAGGGAGATGGTGCCATGCTTGAGCTCGCCTGCAGCATAGGCTTCGCTATGAACATAAGAAATCTCTTTGAGTTTCAAGGAACTTTCGCAAGAAAGGGCGTAATCCTGCCCGCGGCCGATAAAGAAGAGGTGCTCTGCATCTTTGAACTTTGCGGCAATAGCCTTAATTTGCGATTCTTTTTTCAGCACTTCTTTGATGAGGGTGGGCAGACTGAAAAGCTGCTGCAGCTTTTCCTGAAGCTCTTCGGGAGAGATATATTTTTCTGCCATTTTAAGAGCCATCAGATTAAGCAGGGCAACTTGGCAGAGATAGGCTTTGGTGGTGGCGACGCTGATTTCGGGGCCTGCAGCGGTATAGAATACTGTAGCCGCCTCTCTTGCGATGGTGCTGCCTCGCACATTTACAATGCCGAGGGTGGGCACTCCCTGCGCTTTAGCCAAGCGAAGGGCGGCCAAGGAATCGGCGGTTTCTCCCGATTGAGAGATGATGACAACCAAATCCTCTTTCCGCAGGATGGGGTTATTATAGCGGAATTCACTTGCAATTTCTACTTGCACCGGGATGCGAGCCATTTTCTCAATAATCTGCTTGCCGGAAAGGCCTGCATGATAGGCGGAGCCGCAAGCGACTATATAGATAGAACCTTTGATATCAAAGACAGATTCTTGGTTGGGGAAAAGATTACCGCCTCGGGCATATTGGCCCAAAGTGGCCCGAACAACCTGAGGTTGCTCATTGATTTCCTTGACCATAAAATGAGGGAAGCCGCCTTTCATGGCACTTTGCTCATCCCAATCTGCCGTGAGCATTTCCTTTTCCAAGGGGCGCTTCTTTTCGTCATAAAAATTAATATTATCTTTAGTGATCTCTGCCATTTCCCCCTCTTCCAAAAGGAAATAATCATGGGTATATTCCAAAATGGCGGGGATATCCGATGCAATGAAATTTTCTCCTTGGCCCTTGCCGATAATAAGGGGGCTATCTTTGCGGACTGCATAGATAGTATGGGGACGGTCGGTAAAGAGGATTCCTAAGGCATAAGAGCCTTCAAGCCGCTTTATGGCCGCAAAAATGGCGGCGTGGGGATCTCCTTCATAAAGCTGATCCAGCAGAAGGGCTGCGATTTCGGTATCGGTATCGCTGATGGGCCGGATTCCCTTTTGCGCAAGCTCGCCCTTGAGCTCCTGATAGTTTTCAATAATGCCGTTGTGGACGATTACGACCTTCTTTCCCCGATGAGGGTGAGAATTAAGCTGGCTGGGCTTGCCGTGGGTCGCCCAACGGGTGTGGCCGATGCCTGCAAAGGAGGGGGCAACATTGGCCTCTTTTACACGATCCTCCAATAATTGAACCTTTCCTTCATTCTTATAAATAGAAATTTCTTCTTCACCGGAGAGCGCAATTCCGGCAGAATCGTAACCGCGATATTCCAATTTTTTCAGGCCTTCGATCAATACTTTTTCGGTGTCTCTATCACCGGTATATCCAATAATTCCGCACATAGTAAAAACCTTCCTTTCAAGTATAATTTTTCATTAAGTTTGGCTAAAAGAAAAAAGACTTTTCGCACAACGAAAAGCCTTTATACATCCGAATAATTGCACCTGTATTTTGCAAAATGGGTACAAGAAAAAAGCCTCGTTGCGTAATGGACACACAATAGAGGGACTCAAAATACAGTATATCCATTATATATGATTTTGAGAGAAAATGCAATCCCTCAAAAGGGTGAAATTGGCCAAAAATTAAGCCTAATATTTGTTAAGAATAGACAAAAGTAGGGGGCGGAATGAAAAAACCTTTATTTTCCTCAACAAGATTATTGACATTTTTTCGTTGGTAAAATATAATACTTATATTGTATTATCGGTTTACTATGCATTTTCACCGATGAACGTTCTGACAGGAGGTTGTAAGAATGATGAGAATCAAGAAGTTGGCGGCTGCATTGATGGCGGTGGTAATGGTCGTTACCATGATGTCCTCTCTCGCAGTAAGCGCCTCTGCCGAAAGCGCTTTGGGCGGCTCTGTAAAGGCGGGGCTGGATGTTTCCGGTGTTTCCTTGCCCGGCGATTGCTTTGTAGTAAGCAGTGCGTGGAGCAACCTTGCTGCCGGCAAACAAGTGAATGTGGTGCTGGGGGGAACGACCTATAAAGCCTATTACGGCCGCAATGCATTTGCTGAGCTTGCAGATGCGGTTGCAGCGGCATCCAATAATATGACCATCTACTTAACTGCGGGTATTTATAAAACCACTGTAAATGTGAATGTATCCCATTTGAAGATCTGCGGTCCTTATGCAGGGGTATCTCCCAATGCAGTGGTGAATGCTACTGAGGCGTTGGATCTTGCGGCGCCCAATCCTGCGCGCCCTGCAGCAGTCAACGGTAGTTCTGCTGATGAGGCAGTTCTGAACTGCCAGATCAATCTCTATCAGTTGGGCAGTTATCTGACTGTAGACGGTGTTACCATCGGCGGAAATGGCTTTTTCAATTTGAACGAAGGCGGTAAAGATCGTTACGGTACTCATCTGAAAAATTCCATTGTGAATACCGATAAAGGAACCCTTTTCGCCATGGGCCGTGGCCGTAACTATAGCTTTTTGGTAGAAAATAACCGTGTTCTTAAGGCAAATCAAATTGTAAACATCGGCGGATTCGGCGGTATCGACATCAGAAGCAATTATTTCAACACCAGTGGCGAAGTGGTGTTTACTCACTCTCTGGCCAGTGCTTCTATGGGCGTGCCTGTAAACATTATTAATAATTATTGGGAGAACAGTAATACCATCTTCAGCTATGATCCCAGCGATTTAAGCTATCCTTCTGCCTATTCGGTAAAAATCCAAGGGAACTATGTAAACAACTTTACCGGCGGTTACATTGTGCTCAATGAGTATCTGGCGATGAAGTCGGTGCCCGGTCTTAATATCTTTGTAGAAGATAATGTCTTCAAGGGAATCAAGAACACGCCGTTCTATTTCCCCTATGTGGGGAGCGTTGCCAATCTGACCAAGGCGCGGTTCCTTGTGAATATCAATGAAAACTATTTTGAACTTCCTCAGAGCGTAACCTTTATTGATGCTCCCGAAGCATTCCTTTATCTGAATTGCGCAAAGAATTATTATACCTCCTCCATGAGCGAAGATCGCGTGGTGAAATTTAAGGATTCTGATTTTGTATATTGCCCCTACTATGCAGATCCCGAAATGGCTACTTTGGTAGGCGGCTCTGAGATTGAATCTATCAATCTGGATGCCAATCAATTCGGCGTTGTCTTAGATAATGAAAAGAAAGAGATCACCATCGATTTCTGCGGTAGCGGTATAGATTTCTTTGATTTCAGCACCGTCCTCGGTGTTTCCGCAGGCTGCACCTGGAAGATGTATGAAACGGAAACTTTGGAAAATGAAATAAAAGACAAAGTGGTTTATTTCGATGGAGAAAAGACCGATCGCTATGTGGCAGTTTCTGCGGCAGACGGTTCCGCCAAAACGGTATATCGCCTCTATCTCCAAAACGATAAAGGCACCAAATCCGAGCTCTACGATATTATTTTTGATACAGCAGCAGTGCCCGAACCCATAAAGAACGGTGCGAATTATTATAAATACAATCTGGATTCCGAAGTGGCTTTGCTGGATTATGATCTTCAGGTATCCACCGGTGCTACTTATAGCCTTTGGAAAGATTCCCAATGCCAGACGACTCCTCTCGGCGGTGAGCTGGCCAACTTTATTCCCTATAGTGAAACTGCCGATAAGGGATATACTGTATATGTAAAGGTTGTTTCTCAGGATGGAAATTCCACAACCAAATATACGTTGGAATTCATTCGTCCCCGTTCTGAAAACTTTGATCCGGGTGTATTGAGCGTCAAATTGCCTGCAGAAAATACGTTGGTGCGCAATTCCCGCAAGCTCATCTATTATTATTGCGTAGGATATGAAAAGCAAAAAACCTTTGATTTTGTGGTAACTCCCGGCGCAGAATATGCAATCTATGCAGATCAGGCTTGCACCAAATTGCTTTCTTCCGGAAGCGAAGTGAAAGCGCTGAATCTGGAAGAGGGCAGCAATATTTTCTATGTCCGGATCAAAGATGAGAAGGCTACCAATCTCTATAAACTTTTTGTGGAAAATGGTGAGCGCTCCGGCAAGAATGCCATCATCGGCGTCAACGGCGCAAACGCTTATACGATTGTAAATGATAGAATTAAGGTTGATAGCGGCGTAGGGGATGAGTTTTCTTTGGACTTTATTACAGACAGTATCTATGCCACTGTATCTGTTTATGCCGACGCAGGAAGATTGTTCCCGATAAGCTATACCTCTTCTCCCGTTACCGAAGATAACCACACTGTAGATGTGCGGACCTTCACTTTGGAAACCAAGCTGCCTACCAGCATCTACTATGTTGTATGTGTGGCAGAAAACGGTGCCAGCAAAGCCTATACGCTTGAAATCAACAAGATCCTCTTCCCCGGTAAATTCAATGATGTGGAAGAAGGAAAGTGGTATACTGAATATGTAAATAAGGCAATCAATTCCGGCATGATGGTCGGCAGCAAGGTTGCAGTTGATGCGGAAGGCAAAGATATTTTTGCCTATCGCCCCAATGATTTTGTAACACGTCAGGAAGCTGCAGTGATTATTTGCCGCTTAGCAGGTTATAATCCCACAGCCTTTAGCAAAGTGGAGCTGCCCTTTACCGATCTCAATTCCATCGGCAGCTGGGCAAGAGATTATGTGAAGGTTTGCTATTATAACGGCTATATGGTAGGTACTTCTGCTACCACCTTTACTCCGAAGTCTACCTTGACCCGCCAGGAAATGATGAGCATGATTGCCAGAATCTTTAAGTTGAAGAAGGCGGCAGATCTCTCCTCCTTTACCGATGCCGGCAGAATTGCAAGCTGGGCAAGAGCGGATGTTGAGGCATGCGTTGCCGCAGGCATTATTGTGGGAAGTAATCATAAACTGAATCCCACAGGCCTGATTACCCGTGCGCAGATTGCCACCGTTATGGTTCAATTGGAAGAAAAGGTTGGTCTTTTCAAGTAAGGTTGAAGCTGCTTTAATAAACCCCAATATGCTCCCCGATGGATTTTCCATCGGGGAGTTTTTTGCGGCAGAAAATGTGAAATATATCCAAATACAGCATGCTGAAATTATGCAGAATGACAGGGTTATGTTACATTAATGTTACATTTTCCTGAATTTGTTGAATTTACTAAAAAACTTCGCTATAATGAAATTGAAAAAAACGAGTACAGATTTGGTCGGTTGAGAAGATGAAAAGAGCATAAAAACAGTGCATTTTTCGGAAATCTGATGTTCGTTATATTGGCCAAAATGAAATTTCAAAATTTGGCTATTATTTACAAATTCGATCAGATTAATGCATCATTTCAATAATTTGCTTGCATATTGATTTTTTATTATATATAATGTATTTATGTAATAATAGGGGCCAATCTCCCCTTGTAAGATGGAGGTAACTGAATGAGAACCTTAAGAAGTCTTGTTGCAGTGATATTGGCGATGCTGATGGTGCTTACCATGAGTGTCTCCGCATTTGCTGCATATGAGGATCTTAGCTATGAGGATGTCAGCGAGAACTTCAATACAACATTGAGCAGCGCTGCCCTTCTGCAGATTAAATTTGCAGATAGCCTCGGGATCGTATCCGGCATGAAAAACGGAAGCTTTTATCCTGAAGCGAAGATCACCCGCGGTGAAGCGTTGCGGATTGCATATCGGATGCTGCATTATAATTACGATGAGATCGAAGATTATGCATCCGTGAATACCGATTTCGATGAAATGGGAGAGAGCGGTGATATCAGCGACGTAGCAATGATTAAGCCTTATGTGGCATGGGCAATGGATTATCAGTTGATCAATTCCGAGTATGTCCCCAATGCTCAGTTTGAGGCTGATAAGAATATCACCGGCGAAGAGTTTATTACGCTGATCAAGAAAGTCTGCGGAATGGTAGAAGAAGCCTATGCGGAGTATTTTGAAGCAGCGGAAGGCGGAGAGCCGGAAGGCTACTATGATTATTACACCTTTGAGGATCTTTGCGAGAACTTTGAAGAGAATGTATTTGCCTTGGCGGAAATCAGCGCCGAGAGCGAATCCATCAATAGAGAGCAGGCGGCGGTGGCTGTGGCCAACGCCATGATCTATGATCCTCAGGCCGGCATGATCAGTGATGATATGTTTACTTACTTTGAGCTGGAGGCCGATGTTCGGTTGAATTGCCTGGCTACCCGAATCTATGGTTGTGATTACATTAACCTCTTCATTCGGGCTGCGAAAGAAAGACCTCTTGAATATGAGAATGTAACCGGCGATATGCTCCTTTCCAATGGTGTGCAGGTGAGTACCGGCATGGATATGAGCAAATTTGTAGGCTTCCCCATCCTTGTGCTTTATATGGATAAAGACAATTCTGCTACTTATACCGAAGATGAAGAAATGTTTGGCTATGAGATTCAATCTCCTATGGTTTATACCAAGAGCCTCTCTGAATTGACCGTTACCAATAACATTTCGGTTAGCGGTCTGGACGGTAACGATGTATTTGCCATGTATGCCAATACGCCTCATTACCTCAATGATGCTCCTTGGCCCAACAATGATACTTATAATCTTTTCAAAATGTTAGGTAAGCCTGTGCCCGGTTCCGGCGAGGTGGTGGCAACCCGCCCGAATCTGGAATTCACCTTCATCAAGAGTGCTTCTACCAACAATGCGGATCTTGTTTTGGCGCTGGAATGGATTCCCGGCCGTGTAATGACGGTGAATGCCGGCTATATCTCCGTATTTAGTTATTATGACAATAAGACCTATGTTTATGAAGATCGCAATGTAGTCTATGCAGGAACCTCCACCTTGCAAAGCGGTGATTTTATTAATTTCTATGATTCCAACGGTACCCTTCATGTAACCAATGGTACCACTGTGGAATTGGAAGCGTATGAAGAGGGCGTTGATTCGATTACCGGATTGAAGCAGCTGACTGCAGGAGAAGATGTATATCTGCGCCATGCGTTCTTTGACAATACAAGCGCAGTAAACTTTGATGGCAGTGTTACTGCTATTTTGGACTATACCGGTACGTCTTATATCGCTTTGACGGAAGCGCAAAAGACAAAGGATGTGGCAGTTGAAATCCTTTCTGCAGATGCAAATGCTGATGGAAAGACCGCTTTGATCAAGGCCAAGGTTCTGGCAACCGGCGAGAGCATTGAGCTGAAGGATGTCGAGATCGAGCGAATCAATTCCAGAACCGGCAAAATGGAAGCCGGAGATCTCTTTACCTACTATCTCACCGCCAACGATAAGGTCCATATGGATGGGATTGATCCCATGGATATGGTTGTAATTGAGATGGAGGATTATTTCATTGCCGAAGGCGGTGTGAAATATCTGAAGGCAGAGCATTATCAAGCCGGCGAGAATCCGATCAATGGAATGGCTACTTTGATGATCGATCGCTTCGGCGGTGTATGGGCAGTAAAGTAAAAAGGTTATTTTTAGAATAAACAAAAGTTTGTTCTTTTAATAAAAATAAGAAAAGGAGAGTTTGCAACATGAGAAAGATTTGCAAAGTATTGGCTGTGATCATGGCTGTATTGATGCTGACCACGATGGCAACTGCCTGCAAGAGCAACAAGGACGACGACAGCGGCCTGGGCGCTTTGAGCAACAGTACCATCGGCGGCAATAACAACAGCAATGGTAACAACAACAATGTCGGCGGCAATGATAATACCAACAACGATGCCGGCGACAACAATGGCGGCGCCAACAACAACGGCGGCACCAACAATAACGGCGGCACCAACAATAATGGCGGCACCAACAACAATGGCGGCACCAACAACAATGGCGGCTCCAACAACAACGGTGGTTCCAACAATAACGGCGGATCCAACAACAATGGTGGTTCCAACAACAACGGCGGCTCCACTCAGAAGCCCGACACTTTGGATCAGGCGATCCAAAACTATGACGAGAGCAAGAAGTACGATGCGCAGAACAACCCTCTGGTAACTGAGGCTAAAAAGCCCAACGGCGGTGTTGCTCCTTCCTTCGATATCGATACAACCGGCTTCGTTAAGAACAATGTAAAGATGGCAGACATGAAGGGCAAGAAGCTCACCTTCCTTACCGCAATCGCTTACGATACCTTCCAGTATGTAGATGATAAGGGTAAGCTTCAGGGCGAGTGGGAATGGTTCAAGATGCTGAAGAATGAGTATAAACTTCAGGTGGACTATATTACCTCTCGTTTTGATAAGTCTATGAGCCAGGCTCTGCAGTATATGAACGCAGGTAAGAAGATTGACGTTATTCCTACCCACGTAGGTGCGTTCCCCACTTGCTTGCAGCTGAGCCAGCCTCTGGATCCCTATGTAAACATGCAGAATCTGGGCAACTCTCCCGGCGTTGACCTTCAGGTATTGGAGGAGACCAAGTGGGGCGGTACCTATCGCTGCATCGCTCCTATCGGTGCTGTAAACGTACTTTGGTACAACGAGACTCTGAATAAGAACCTGGGCCTGCAGGATCCCCACACTCTCTGGCAACAGGACAAATGGAATTGGCAGACCTTCAAGAACTGGCTGCAGTCTGTACCGCCCACCACTCCCGATGGTAAGCAGCTTTGCTCCTACTTTTCTTGCGATGCTGATATCTGGTATGCAATCGGCTTGACCAACGGATACAATCCTGTAGCAATTGATCATACCAAAAAAGAGCCTGCTCTGATCAATAACTTCAAGAAGCAGGAAGTAGTGGATGCATTTGAGTTTATGGCTGATACTCTTGCAAATGCCAACAACGTGGATATGAAGGGTGCTACCTGGGAATCCATGTATAAAGACGGCAACCTTATGATGATGGATACTTTGAACCTGATGAATGAGTTCGCTTATGATAAGAACTATAAGTATTGCCATGATAAGCAGTATAACTGGGTTCCCTATCCCACCAGCGGTACTGCTACCGGCCGGGATGTAGCTTTCTGCTACGGTTATACCATGATGCTGCCTAAAAAGATGAAGGATCCTTCCAATGCAATTTATGCTGTGAAGTTCATGGAACTTTGGGCAAACCGCTTCACTGAGGCAATCTTCGATTATCAGGCTACCATCAACTATCTGCAGTTTGACTATAAGCAGAGAAAAGAATACTTTGAGTTTGTAGTTAACAATACCTATTTCGGCCTGCAGATGGATGAGTGGCGCCAACTCTCCGGTGATGATAAGAGCGCTATGAACAAGTGGCAGAGTCTCTTCGGTCAGAAGAACCACAACATCGTAACCGAGACTCAGAAGGTTGCAAACCTGGTTGATAAGGCGATCAAGGGTATCTTGAACTACGCTGTATAAAAAACCACTCCGAAAAATGCATAAAAAAGCTTGCCGCAAGGGGCTCCCTTCGCAAGGAAGGATAGCCTTGATAAAGCGGGATTTTGGCGCAAAACGGTGTTAAAAATGCTCGCCACCCGTCAGGGTGCCTGCGCTTTTTGCCTTGTCTTGCATCCAAACTGCCGCTTTTCAAGGTGCCTTATGCAGTTTTGAGATACAGTTTTTTTGTTCAAGCGGATTGATAAAAATCCCGCCATGCTGACGCATGACGGGATTTTTTCGATTTGTTTGAGCGAAAAAGATGCTCTCAAAACCTATTCTTCCTTGCGGAGGGAGCCCCAAGGCAAGCTTTTTTATTTGAGTGAAAAAAGTGAAAAGTGAAATTACCCCTTCGGGGTAGTGAAGAGTTCAGGAAGAAACTTGGGAAATGTCCCCAGTTTCTATTTGAATTAAAAAAGCGGGATATTTTACTGCGAAGAAGATGTGTATGCTTAAGGCGGGATGCACACTATTTATGTTATTTTTTAGGGGGCAAAAAATATTTTTAGGGGGTAGTTTTACACCCTTAATGCTCGAAATCCGCATGAGATTGCGGGTTTCGGGCGTTTTTAGTTGGTTACCATAATACACAATATCTTGTGTTTGGTAAAAAGAAACAACGGAATATCTTGTATTTTCCTATTGACAAACCCCTATAAGTTGTGTAAAATAGGTATGCTACATCGGGAAGTTTGCGCTGTAGCGCCAAAGAGTAGCAAAAAGGCGCAATAAAAAAGGGTGAGAGGAGGCAGAATATGACCATAGAAGGCTTGCAAAAACTCACGCTTTTGGATTATCCCGGCCATACCGCCTGCACCCTCTTTTTGGGAGGCTGCAACTTTCGCTGCGGCTATTGCCATAATTATCAGCTGGTGCGCGGGCCAAGGGTTCCCTTGATGGAAGAGAGCGAATTTCTTTCCTATATAAATAAAAGGAAAGGGCTTTTGGATGGTGTATGCATCACCGGAGGTGAGCCGTTGATTCACCGAGGAGTGAAGGATTTGATCGAAAAGATCAAAAATGCGGGCCTTGCGGTAAAGCTGGATACCAACGGGATGTTTCCCGAACGGTTGCAGGAGCTTTTAGAAGCAGGTCTTTTGGATTATGTGGCGATGGATGTAAAAAATTCATTGGCCCGCTATCCCGAAACCGTGCGCTGCAAGGGGCTGGATTTTTCTCCGATTGAGAAGAGCATTCGCTTGCTGATGGAAAGCGGGATTGATTACGAATTCCGCACTACGGTGGTAAAAGGCTTGCATACGGCCGCTGAGATTGAGGAGATCGCAAAAATGCTTTCGGGGGCAAAGCGGTATTTCCTGCAGCAATATCGCCCTGCGGAGCAGGTGCCTGACGGCACGCTGCAGCAGCCGAGCAATCAGGAAATGAGAGAATATCTTAAAATCGCCAAAGGATATCTTCCGGCGGCAGAATTAAGGGGGATCGATTAATGATCAGAATATTGTTTCAGGGGGATTCCATTACCGATGCAGGGCGGGATCGCAAAAATCCGGAATCTCTTGGTGCCGGCTATCCGAAGTTTGTGGCGGGGGCTATGAATTTCGAGGAGCCGGGGGCTTATGAATTTATCAACCGCGGAATCGGCGGTAATCGCATTGTGGATGTCTATGCCCGCATCAAGGCAGATATCATCAATCTGAAGCCGGATGTGATGAGTTTGATGATCGGCGTCAATGATGTCTGGCATGAGTTTGGCAATCAGAATGGTGTGGATGCCGAAAAATTTGAGCGGATCTATGATATGCTGATCAGCGAGATCAAAGAAGCCTTGCCTGATCTGAAAATTATGATTTTGAGCCCCTATGTGGCCCATGGTACCTCTACCGATGCCATCGGCTATGATGAATTCCGCGCTGAGGTAGTGAAGCGGATTGATGCGGCAAAGCATATCGCCGATAAATATGATCTTCCCTTTATAAATATGCAGGCGAGATTTGATGATGCAGCTGCCCGCGGCCCCATCTCCTGCTTTACGCAGGATGGTGTTCATCCGGTGGCAGGCGGTGTGGAGCTGATCAAGCGTGCTTGGCTGGAAACCTATAAAAAATGTATGAAATAATGAAAAGATAGAGGAGAAAACAGGATGTACAACGTAATTAAAAGAGATGGCGCTGAGGCTGAATTTAATATTTCCAAAATCAGCGTTGCAATCCAAAAAGCATTTGATGCTCTGGAAAAGGAATCCCACCCCAGCATTATCGATCTGCTTGCTTTGAAGGTTACCGCTCATTTTGAGAGCAAAGTCAAAAACGGCAAGATCGCTGTAGAGGATATTCAGGATAGCGTAGAGGCTGTGCTCAGTGAGAGCGGATATGCCGATGTGGCAAAGGCTTATATCCTTTATCGTAAGCAAAGAGAAAAGGTGCGCAATCTGAAATCTACCTTCTTGGATTATAAGTCCTTGGTAGATAGCTATGTCAATGTATCCGACTGGCGCGTAAAAGAGAATTCTACCGTTACCTACTCTGTAGGCGGTCTGATCCTCTCCAATAGCGGTGCGATTACTGCCAATTATTGGCTCAGCGAGATCTATGATGATGATATCGCCACTGCGCACCGCAATGCCGATATTCATATCCACGATCTCTCCATGCTGACCGGTTATTGCGCAGGCTGGTCCTTGAAGCAGCTGATCAAAGAGGGCTTGGGCGGAGTTCCCGGCAAGATCACCTCTGCTCCTGCAAAGCATCTGACCTCCCTTTGCAATCAGATGGTTAATTTCCTTGGCATTATGCAGAATGAATGGGCAGGCGCCCAGGCGTTTAGCTCCTTTGATACCTATCTTGCGCCGTTTGTAAAGGCGGATAAACTTTCCTACTATGAGGTGAAGAACTGCATCCAATCCTTTGTATATGGTGTCAACACCCCCAGCCGTTGGGGTACGCAAGCGCCCTTCTCCAATATCACTTTGGATTGGACCGTTCCTGCAGATCTGAAGGATCTTCCTGCCATTGTAGGCGGCAAGGAGATGGATTTCACCTATGGCGATTGTAAGGAAGAGATGGATATGATCAACCGCGCCTTCATCGAGACCATGATCGAAGGCGATGCCAATGGCCGCGGCTTCCAATATCCCATCCCCACCTACTCCATCACCAGAGATTTCGATTGGTCTGAGACGGAGAACAATAAGCTGCTCTTTGAGATGACTGCAAAATACGGTACTCCCTATTTCTCCAACTATATCAATAGCGATATGGAGCCCAGCGATGTCCGCAGTATGTGCTGCAGATTGCGCTTGGATCTTCGCGAGTTGCGCAAAAAGACCGGCGGCTTCTTCGGAAGCGGCGAGAGCACCGGCTCTGTGGGCGTTGTAACCATCAATATGCCCCGCATTGCTTACCTTTCTGCCACTGAGGATGAATTCTATCAAAGATTGGATCGTTTGATGGATATTTCCGCCCGCTCTTTGAAGGTGAAGCGTACTGTAATCACCAAATTCCTCAATGAGGGGCTCTATCCTTATACCAAGCGGTATCTGGGCACCTTTGAGAATCATTTCTCCACCATCGGCTTGGTGGGCATGAACGAGGCTGCGCTCAACGCTCGTTGGCTGCAGAAGAATCTGACTACCGAAGAGGGCCAGGCATTTGCCAAGGCAGTCCTCAACCATATGCGTGAGCGTCTCTCCGATTATCAGGAGCAGTATGGCGATCTCTATAATCTGGAGGCTACTCCTGCTGAATCCACCTCCTATCGTTTGGCAAAGCATGATGTAAGCCGCTTCCCCGGAATCATCACCGCCAATATGGAGGGTACTCCTTATTATACCAACTCTTCCCACCTTCCCGTAGGCTATACCGAGGATATCTTTACTGCTTTGGATTTGCAGGATGAGCTGCATACCCTCTATACCTCCGGTACGGTATTCCATGCTTACATGGGTGAAAAACTGCCCACATGGAAAGCTTGCGCCGATCTGGTGAGAAAGATTGCGGAAAATTATCGTTTGCCCTATTATTCCATGTCGCCTACCTATTCGGTATGCAAAAACCATGGATATATCACCGGTGAGCAATATACCTGCCCCGAGTGCGGCACCAATACCGAGGTTTACAGCCGTATCACCGGTTACTATCGCCCTGTGCAAAACTGGAATGATGGTAAGGCGCAGGAATTCAAGGATCGCCGCCTCTATGATCAGGGCATTGCCATGACCAAGGTGCCCGAGAGCCATGCATCCTGCGGCTGCGGCTGCGCCGATGCAGAGCCTGAGATTATCGGCGGAAGCCGCGCTCTGCTCTTCACCACCAAGACCTGCCCGAATTGCAAGATGGCGGCTGCTATGCTGGATCAGGCGGGGATTGCTTATGTGAAGCTGGATGCGGAGGATCCTGCCAATCGTGAGTTGGTGGATGCTTATCAGATCAACCGTGCTCCTACCTTGATTGTAGAGAGCGAGAGCGGAGTAGAAAAAATGACCAACGCTTCCGAAATCCGCGCTTTTACCAAGAGAGAAAAGGTGGGCGCCGATGTTTGATTGCGTCATTATAGGCGGCGGAACTGCCGGCATGACCGCAGCGATTTATTTGCTGCGGGCCGGCAAATCTGCCATGATTTTGGAATCTACCGCTTTGGGCGGTCAGATTACAGCCTCCGCCCGAATCGAGAATTTCCCCGGTCTTTTAGGGGTCAGCGGCATTGAATATGCCGATAAGCTGGCAGAGCAGGTCTTTCATTTCGGCGGCCAAATCGAGCCGGTTGAGGTGAAAGAGGTGCGCAAGGAAGGCGATCATTTTATGATCGAAACCACCGATGATGAGCGCTACGAGGCAAAATCGGTGATTATTGCGACCGGTGCTGCCCATCGCCATTTGGGTCTTCCTCGGGAGGAGGAGCTTCCCGGCGTTTCCTATTGCGCAGTTTGCGATGGAGCCTTCTATAAGGGGAAGGATGTGGCTGTGGTCGGCGGCGGCAATTCCGCTGTCCAATCTGCGCTTACTTTGGCAGATCTTTGCAAGAAGGTTACCTTGATCCACCGTAGAGAGGGGTTTCGGGCTGAGCCGGTTCTGCTGGAGCGGCTGAGAAGCCTTGCTAATGTGGAGATCCGTACCGGCGGAGTGGTATCGGAGCTGCAAGGAGAAGATAAGCTCTCCTCTGTAGAGGTTACCTTCGGCGAGGAGAAGGAGATTCTTCCCATCGACGGGTTGTTTATCGCTGTAGGCCAAAAGCCTGCCAATGAGCCCTTTGCGGCCCTTGTAGATCTGGATGAAGAGGGCTACATTGTGGCGGGAGAGGATTGCTGTACCCGTACCAAAGGGGTTTATGCCGCAGGCGATTGCCGCCAAAAGGCAGTCCGTCAGTTGGTTACCGCCGCAGGAGACGGCGCAACCGCAGGCCTTGCTGCTGTCCGCTATCTGGATGAAAATTAAGCTTTGAAAGAGGTAGTTTCTACTACCTCTTTTCTTTTTCCAAAAAGTGTGATATACTAATAAAAAATGGTGTGCCGAAAGTATAAATTTTTATAATTATACTTTATAGAGGAGTGGTGAGAATGGAAAGCTATTATGTGCCTGCCGGAGAGATCCGCACGGAGTTTGTGGAGCGGAAGAGCCGCTTTATCACCACTCTTGCAAGGGTGCATAGCGTAGAGGAGGCAGAGGCCTTTATCAAGCGTATTAAAGCGGAATTTCCGGATGCGACCCATAATTGCGCCGCCTATCGGATCAAGGCCCCTTTGGTGGAGCGCTTTTTCGATGACGGAGAGCCCGGAGGGACAGCGGGAATGCCGATGCTGGATGTCTTCAAAAAAGAAAATCTTTTCGATGTGGCGGCGGTTGTTACCCGCTATTTCGGCGGAATTCTGCTGGGGGCCGGAGGTTTGGTGCGGGCCTATTCCAAGGGCGCGGCCGACGGAGTGAGTAAAGCGGGCCTTGCGCTGATGGAGGCGGGGGTTGAACTTTCTCTTCAATGCGGCTATCCTCTTTATGATCGGGTGCAGCGGCTTTTGGAAAATTTCAGCGGGGAGATTCTCTCGACTGATTTTTCCGATCGCGTGATCATTCATCTGATTTTGAAGGAGCAGGAGGAGCAACAACTGAAGAATCAGCTTGCCGATCTTTCGGCGGGGACGGCGATTTTAGAGGTTAAAAACAGATTTTTCCATCCTTTTAAGACATTGGACTAAATTTGTTCACAATTTTTTCATCCATTTTATCTCAAAGAACGTTATACTGAAATGGAAAGGATGTGCATGCACCATGAGCAAAATTTTAGTAGTAGACGACGAACGGAATATTTGCGAGTTACTTAACTTATATTTAGTGAAAGAAGGCTATACGGTGGAGACAGCCGAGGATGGGCAGGCGGCGGTAGAGAAATTCCGCAGCTTTGATCCGGATTTGGTCCTTTTGGATATTATGCTTCCCAAGATGGATGGTTGGCAGGTCTGCCGAGAGATCCGCAAGAGCTCCAATGTGCCGATCATTATGGTTTCTGCGAAGGGGGAGACCTTTGATAAGGTCCTCGGCTTGGAGCTGGGAGCGGATGATTATGTTACAAAGCCTTTTGATTCCAAGGAACTGATGGCGCGGGTCAAGACCGTGCTGCGCCGCGCAGGCTGCTCCGCTGATGACAATCGGCAGGAGGTGGAGCATCATAATTTATATGTCTCCTTAACCAACTATAAATTGGTGGTAAAGGGCAAGCAGGTGGATGCTCCGCCCAAGGAGATTGAGCTTCTTTATCATTTGGCGAAAAATCCCAATCGGGTCTATACAAGGGATCAGCTTTTGGATGAGATCTGGGGATTCAAATATTTTGGGGACTCCCGTACCGTAGATGTGCATATCAAGCGGATTCGGGAAAAATTGGAGGGCGTTTCGGATCGATGGGCTATTCGCACCGTATGGGGAATCGGCTATAAATTTGAGACGATGGAATAAGTGCATAAAAAGATATTTTTTCGTTATTTTAATGCCTGCGCATTGGTGATCCTGATTACGGTATTTGCGCTGGGGACCGTAACCACGGGGGTTTTGACCATTCGCGATGTGCAGGAGCAGGATCGGCAGATGGAAAATGCGGCCCAGCAGGTGGCTTCCATGCTGCAGGGGATGCCGGCCAACTATAATGTATTTGTGGGCTCTATCGTTTCCGGCTCTATCGAAACAGTGAAAAAGACCATCAATTGCGAGGTGGTTATTATCAACCAAAGGCGGCGGGTGGTTCAGACGACCTTGCCGGATGGAGTGGTGCCGCTTCTTGCAGAAGAGGCGGTAGAGCGCATATTTGAAGGGCAGACCTATCGAAAGCAGGGGACCTTTATCCAATCACTCGGAGAGAGCTATACCATCGGTGTGCCGATCCTTGGAGATGATGGCAGCCCCATCGGCGGCGTCTTTGCTACGGCGCGCCAGCTGCGGGTGAATTCCCGCATGAGAGAAGTGATGGCCACCTTCCTGATCTGCGGATTGGGGATTATGGTAATTGCTTTTATCTGCGTCTATTTTATTACAAAGCAGATTGTGCGGCCCTTAAATGAGATTGTGGTGGCTACTCGCGCCTATACCAAGGGGGATTTCTCCAAACGCATTACTGTGGCGCCCGAAGGGGAACTTTCGGATCTTGCGGCCACCTTCAATCAGATGGCGGATGGCCTTGAGCGGCTGGAGACGATGCGAAGAGGGTTTATTGCAGATGTTTCCCATGAGCTTCGCACACCCATGACCACCATTGGCGGGTTTATTGACGGGATCTTAGACGGGACCATTCCGCCTGAACTGCAGCATAAATATTTGGCATTGGTTTCGGAAGAGGTGGGAAGGCTCTCCCGCATGGTGAATAATCTTCTGGATGTGGCAAGGATTCAATCGGGAGAAATCACCTATAAGATGGAAGCCTTTAATTTGACTGAAACCATCCATCGGGTGCTGCTTACCATGGAGGATCGGCTGGAGGGAAAGAAGATCCATCTTTCCTTGAGCCTGCCGGAAGAGGCGGTTTATGGGCTGGGAGATCAAGATGCGATCTATCGCGTTGTATATAATTTGGTGGACAATGCTTTGAAATTCACGCCTGAGGGCGGAGAGATTGCCATCGGCTTGCTGAAGCGGGAGAAAAAGATCAATCTTTTTGTGCGCAACAGCGGGCAGGGAATCCCTGAAGCGGAAGCGGGGCGGATTTTTGAGCGGTTTTATAAGACCGATAAGAGCCGCGGTGAGAATAAGCGGGGCGTGGGGCTCGGCCTTTATATGGTGAAGAGCATTATTGATGCCCATGGCGAGGATATTACGCTGACCTCCAAGGAGGGCAGTTTTGCTGAATTTAGCTTCTCCTTAAGAGAGGCAGAGGGAGATATTTAGATTGATGGATGAGCAGAATCGGGATTTATTCCCCCAAGAGCAGAATGAAGAGAAGGCTGCAAAGCAACCTTGCGCACCCCAAGAAGAGGGGGTAAGGGAGCAGGAAGAGCCTGCTGCTGAGCAAGCTGCAGAAGAGCAGCAAGCTTTTGAAGAAACGGCGCAAGAGCCTGCCGCCGATCCTTCGGCAACGGGGCAATCCTTCTGGCAGGGAGGCTATTATTATCAGAATCCGAATCCTTATCAGAATTATGAAAATACATGGCAAGGGCCTCAAAAAAAGAAGGATCGCAATCTTCCCTTTATCATTGCCGCGGTAGTTGCAGGGGTGATCATGCTGATTTGCTGCGTGATCATTACAGTAGCGCAGGTGATAGGAATCAAGCAAACGGCAGGCGGGCAGAATCAAGAGGGCGGCGCCATTACGGAAACTCCTGCTGATCAGAAGCAGCCTTCGAAAGACCAAGCGGAGAGCCCTGCCAAGCGAGAGGAAGGGACGGTATATAATGCGCCCGAGATCACCAATGAGAAGAAAAAGGGGGAAGCCCTTTCCCTGACCGAGATTAATAAAAAGGTGAAGGATAGCGTAGTAGGAATTCTGGTTTCTCAAAAAGCAGGGGAGGAGACGAAATTCTCCGGATCCGGCTTTATTATCAGCAAAGACGGTTATATCATTACCAATGAGCATGTGATCGCAGATGCGGCGCAGGTGAAGGTGGTGCTGAGCGATGGGATTACCGAATACAATGCGGTAATTGTAGGCAAAGATACCCAATCGGATCTTGCGATCCTCAAGGTAGAGGCCAAGGATCTCTCGCCTGCAGAGCTTGGCGATAGCGATGAGTTGGAAGTGGGGGAGACGGTGGTGGCCATCGGCAACCCCTATGGAATGGTGCTGGCAGGCTCTATGACGGATGGAATTGTCTCGGCGCTCAATCGAAAGATTGAGATCAACGGTTCCTTTATGACCTTGATTCAGACCAATGCTTCCATCAACCCCGGCAACAGCGGCGGGCCGCTGGTTAATGCCTATGGGCAGGTGGTTGGAATCTGCTCTTCTAAATTGGTAGCTACCGATTATGAGGGGATCGGCTTTGCCATTCCCATCAATGATGTGGCGGATATTGCGGAAGAGCTGATTAATTACGGATATTTGAAAACCCGCGCTTATATCGGCATTATGGGAAGTGATCTTACCGAAAGCTATTGTAAATATCATAATCTTCCCCAAGGGATTTATGTGTCCTATGTGGATCCCGAATGTGATGCTGCTGAAAAAGGGCTGAAAGAGGAGGATATCATCATCGGCTTCAATGGCAAAGAGATTACCTCTATGGCTCAGCTGAACGAGCTGAAAAATGAATTCCGCCCGGGAGACCAAGTAACCATTAAGGTGTGGCGGAATAAAAAGGAATTTGAGATTAAAATTACCTTGACGGAATCCAACGAATAATAAATTGAAACGAGAGGGTGCAAATCATATTGCACCCTCTTGATTTTTGGGGAAAAGGGTGATAAAATATCTTTCAAATAAAAGAAGGAGAAAAGAAAATGGGGAAATTAAAGAATTTTTTGCAACGAAAAGATATTGAGCTTTCGTGGAAACGTTATTTGATTGATGCACTCGGCGCGATGGCGCAGGGTCTTTTTTGCTCTCTTTTGATCGGCACCATTATCGATACGCTGGGGGATCTCAGCGGATGGGAGTTTTTGGTGAAGATCGGAAGCTATGCTTCTGCCATGAGCGGGCCTGCGATGGCCATTGCCATCGGCTATGCCTTGAAGGCGCCGAATTTGGTCCTCTTTTCTTTGGCCGCAGTGGGAAGCGCCGCCAATGGTTTGGGCGGTGCCGGCGGGCCTTTGGCAGTATTGGTGATTGCGATTATTGCCGCCGAGTGCGGCAAGCTGGTTTCCAAGGAGACAAAGGTGGATATTTTGGTAACTCCCTTGGTAACCATCTTTATCGGTGTGGCTCTTTCTGCAGGGATTGCTCCTTGGATCGGGAAAGCGGCCAGCGCCTTTGGTGGTTTGATTATGCAGGCGACAGAGCTGCAGCCTTTCCTGATGGGAATTTTGGTCTCTGTATTGGTAGGAATTGCCCTGACCCTTCCGATTTCCAGCGCGGCGATCTGCGCAGCCTTGGGCCTTTGCGGCCTTGCAGGCGGCGCGGCTGTGGCAGGATGCTGCGCCCAGATGGTGGGCTTTGCGGTAATGAGCTTCAGAGAAAATCGCTGGGGCGGCTTGATTTCTCAAGGTCTTGGTACCTCTATGCTGCAGATGGGAAATATTGTGCGGAATCCTCGGGTGTGGCTGCCGCCGATTGTGGCCTCTGCCATTACCGGCCCCCTTGCTACCTGTCTCTTTAAGCTGGAGATGAATGGGCCGGCGGTCTCTTCCGGAATGGGCACCTGCGGTCTGGTGGGTCAGATTGGGGTATATACCGGCTGGGTAGAGAGCGGAAAGGAAATTTTGGCAATGGATTGGATTGGCTTAGGTCTGATCTGCTTTATATTGCCTGCCATTCTTTGCTGGCTGGGCGGCATGCTTCTGCGCCGGATCGGCTGGATCAAAGAGGGCGATTTGAAACTTTAATATTTTGTTGATAAAACTCCCCCAAAAATGGCTTTATAAAGCCATTTTTGGGGGAGTTTTTATTTTGAGAAAAAAGAGAAAAATTTCCTGCGTATTTTTTATAAAAAATATGAAATACCTATTGATTTTTTTGGAAATAATGATATAATTGAAATCAAGTGGAGACTAAATGGGTAGAAAGTGTCTGCTAAGTGGGTAGAAAGGAGGTACAAACATGGCATATCTGACCGGCTATTATGAAAACTTTGTGGATGAAAAAGGCCGCGCCATCCTGCCCAAGGATTTGAAAGAGCAAATGGGCAGCGATTTGGTATTAACGCGCGGTTTGGATGATTGCGTGTTTGTATTTACCAGAGACGCTTGGCAGGAGCTGCAAACAAAGCTTTCCGCAATGCCCCTCTCCAAGGGCCGCGGCATCTCCCTTTTTTTCAACACCCATAAAAAAGATGTGAATCCCGATAAGCAGGGCCGTATTCAGCTCCCCATCAAGCTGCGCGAGATTGCAACCATTGAGGGAAAAGCGGTAATCATCGGCAACGGCAATCGTGTAGAGATCTGGAATCCCGATCGGTTTGCCGCTATGGAGGCTGCTATGGATAGCGAAAGCATTGTGGCAGCAATGGATGAGCTGGGCTTCTAATGAAGGAATTTGAGCACTATAGTGTAATGGCGGAGGAGTGCATCAGCGCTCTTGCCATTAAGAAGGACGGCATATATGTAGACGCTACCTTGGGCGGCGGAGGCCATAGCAGCAGGATCGCTGCAAGGCTGGACCAGGGATTGCTGATCGGCATTGATCAGGATGCGGATGCCATCAAGGCGGCGGGGGAGCGCATGGCTCCTTTCGGCCAACGCTTCAGGGCGGTAAAATCCAATTTCTCTCAATTAAAGCGAGTCCTTGAAGAGCAGGAAATTGACGGTTTGGATGGGATTCTTTTTGATCTCGGCGTTTCCAGCTTTCAATTAGATGAAGAATCCCGCGGTTTTTCTTACCGCTTTGATGCGCCCCTTGATATGCGGATGGATCGGCAGAATCCTTTGGATGCCTATACGGTAGTCAATACCTATTCCAAAGAGCGGCTGACGGAAATTCTCTATCGCTACGGAGAAGAGAAGATGAGCCCGAAGATCGCCTCTTCCATTGTACGAGAGCGGGAAATCACCCCCATCGAAACGACCGGTCAGTTGGTGAGAATTATTGAAAAAGCATTTCCTCCCAAGGCACGCTATGGAAATAAGCATCCCGCCAAACGAACCTTTCAAGCCATTCGCATTGAGGTCAATGGGGAACTTGAGATTTTGGAGCAGGCCATTCGAGATGGAGTGGATTGCTTGAAAAAGGGCGGCAGAATCGCTGTCATGACCTTCCATTCTTTGGAAGATCGAATTGTGAAAAATGTATTTGCAGATCTTGCCACCGGCTGTATCTGCGATAAAAATTTACCGATCTGCGTATGCGGCAGAAAGCCGATTGTCAAGCAGATCACCCATAAGCCGATTACGGCTTGTGAAAAAGAATTGGCTGAAAATCGCCGCTCTAAGCCTGCGAAGCTGAGAGTATGCGAAAAAAGATAAGAAAAAGGGATTAGGAGGCACTCATGAATAAAATAAAATTCGGCGGAATTCGCTGGAGCGCGGTGCTTTGTATCGCATTTTTGATTGTGGTTGGCGGATATATGTTATATAGTCATATCGCTCTCAATGAGGTCTCCGATAAATTGTTGGATGCCAAGGCAGAGCTGGCGCAGCTGGAAGGGGATGCAGTTTCCTTGCAGGTCTCCATCGAAGAGAAAAATAAGATGGATGAGATCGAGCGGATCGCAACGCAAGAGCTTGGGATGGTGAAGATTGAAAACTATCAGGTGCAGACCATCAACCTTTTGACCGACGATACGGTAGAGATCATCAAGGATCAGCCTGCCGATCATAATTGGTGGGATGGCATTGTTGCGGAATTCAACATCCTTTTGGAATACCTCAACTGATAAGACGAAAGCAAAAACGAGAGTGGGAAATTATTTCTTACTCTCATTTTGCGCTTTTATAAGAGATAAAATATATTTGGCGATTTTTAGGAAGGAGCAGGATTATGGGAAAAGGACCCACAAGATCTATGGTACGCAGAAGCACGGTTATGCTGGCGATTTTTGCGGTGGCGCTGCTGATTTGGCTGGCGGGCGTGCTTGTGAAATACCAGATTGTGGATTATACATTTTATCAAGCAAAGGCCATCTCTCAGCAGACAATGGATGCCACGCTCTATGCCAATCGAGGCACTATTTACAGCCGTAATTATACCGCTATGGCCGTTTCGGCATCGGTGGAGATGGTATGCCTTGCCCCTAATTCCATTGATAAGGAAGATACGGCTCTTTGCCGCACCATTGCCAAGGGGCTTGCCGAGATTTTAGAGGTAGATGAAGAGGAAGTCTACAAAAAAACCCAGAAAAACAGCTTTTATGAGGTAGTAAAGCGGAGAATCGAATCGGATGTGGCCGATAAAGTGCGTAAATTCATTGATGAGAATGATCTGAAGGGGATTCATTTGATGGATGATACCAAGCGCTATTATCCCTATAATAGCCTTGCTTGCCATATTCTTGGCTATACCGGCACCGATAATGTGGGCCTTGATGGCATCGAATCCATCTACAATGAATATTTGCAGGGTACCGCCGGCAAATTGATTACCGCCAAGGATGCAGTCGGAGAAGAACTGCCTTATGAATATGAGACCTATGTAGAGGCGAAAAACGGGCAGAATGTAGTATTGACGATTGATGAGACGGTCCAATACTACTTGGAAAAGCATTTGCAGGCTGCGCGCCAGGAGCAGAATTGCTTGGAAGGTGCTGCGGGAATTGTAATCAATGTAAAGACCGGTGAGATTTTGGGGATGGCATCCTTCCCCAACTATAATCCGAATCAATATTATACCATCACCGATGAGATGATTCTTTCTTCTTTAGAAGGGTTGGAAGGAGATGCCCTGAAGGAAGAGACGACGAAAAAACGCAACAAGATCTGGAGAAATAAGTGCATAGTGGATACTTATATGCCCGGTTCTACCTTTAAGGTCGTAACCCTTTCAATGGCCTTGGAGGAGAAGCTGATCAGCGCAGCGGATCATTTCAACTGCGGCGGCTCCATCTCTGTGGCAGATCGCAGAATCCATTGCTGGAAAACCAGCGGCCATGGGATGCAGACCTTGGCTCAGGCGGTGCAGAATTCTTGCAACCCCGCATTTATCACCATTGGTGCCAAGGTGGGGAATGATACCTTCTATCAGTATTTCAAGAATTTCGGGCTTACCGAAAAGACCGGCGTGGATCTCCATGGTGAGACCGGCGGCATTTGGTTCTCTACCTTCCAAGAGGTAGAGCTTGCAACCGCCTCCTTCGGCCAGAACTTTAAGATCACACCCCTGCAGATGATTACGGCTGTGGCGGCGGCTGCCAACGGCGGCAATCTGGTAACGCCCCATGTGGTAAAGGAAATTACCGAGACCCAAGAGGATGGCAGTGAAAAAATCATCAAAAGCATGCAGCCGACAGTGAAGCGGCAGGTGATTTCAAAAGAGACCAGCTCTCAAGTTGCGAATTTGCTGGAGGCTGTTGTAACAGTCGGATCCGGTAAAAATGCCTATGTGAAGGGTTATCGAGTGGCAGGCAAGACCGGTACCTCCGAGAAAATTGACGAAATGAATATCACCGGCATCGAGCACTACATTGCTTCATTTGTGGGCTTTGCTCCTGCCGATGATCCGGAATATGCGATCCTTGTAATGCTGGATAGCCCCTCCAACGGTCAGATCTACGGCGGCTCGATTGCGGCGCCTGTGGCAGGAAATGTATTGGGGGATATTCTTCCCTATCTTGGGGTGCAACCCCGCTATACCGAGAAGGAATTGGCAACGCTGGATGTGGCTCTTACCTCCTATATCGATCAGACGGTTGACGCAGCAGGAAAGGCCTTGGAGGAAAAAGGCTTCAAATATAAGGTAGTAGGCGGCGGAGATACCGTAACGGCGCAGATGCCGGAGCCCGGCACGACCATGCCGCAAAACGGTACGGTCATCCTTTATACCGGCGAGGAGACGCCCTCTAAGAATATTGTAGTCCCCAACTTGGTGGATTATAGTGTGGCGGGGGCTACCAATCGGATTTTGCAATCGGGCCTGAATGTGCGAGTGGTCGGTAATGAGAATCTGGGCACCGATATTTTGGTTGTCTCCCAATCTCCTGCAGCAGGAGAGATTGTGGCAAAGGGTACGGTCATTACCATCCGCACCAATAGTTCCGACGGCGTATCGGCGATGTAGGAAAAAAGGAGAGAAAAGATGCGATTAGCTGATCTTTTGGCGGGTGTTCCCGTTGAAGGGGAACTTCCGGAAATTGAAATTAAGGGAATTACATGCGATTCCAGAGCGGCAGAGGCGGGATTTCTCTTTGCGGCGATCCCGGGGGAGCTGACAGATGGCCATCGCTATGCGGCTTCTGCAGCAGAAAAGGGCGCAGCCGTCATTCTTGCAGAGCACGCAACGGGCGCAAAGGCGATGGAGCTTTATTGCCCCTCTACCCGCGCAGCCTTTCAGCAGATTTGCGCCAATTTTTATGGGAATCCGCAAAAAGAGATGCGTTTTTTAGGGGTTACCGGTACCAATGGCAAGACCTCTACTTCCCAGTTTGTTAAATCAATTTTGGATGGCTTGGGAGAGCAAGCGGGGCTGATCGGCACGGTCCACAATCAAATCGGCAGTGAGACCTTCCCTGCCGCCTTTACCACCCCCGAACCCCATCAATTATTTGCTCTTTTGGCAAAGATGCGGGAGGCTTCGGTCAAGACGGTTGTGATGGAAGTATCCTCTCAGGCAATGGACCAGCGGAGAGTGGATAGCCTTCATTTTTCTGTGGCAGGCTTTACCAACCTGACCCAAGACCATTTGGATTATCATAAGACCATGGAGAATTATAAAGAGGCGAAGGCGCGCCTTTTCTCCTTGGCGGATCGGGCGGTTACCAATCTGGATGATGGATGCGGCAGAGAATTTGCGGAGCGTTTCGGCGGGTTGACTTATTCTACCGAAGATCCTTCGGCAGATCTTTATGCAGATGCAATCTCCTTGGACGTGGGGGGCGTGGAATATTGCCTCCATTATCAGGGGAAAAGCGCAAAAATTCGGGTGTCGACACCGGGCCTTTTTACAGTCCATAATACGTTATGTGCCGCAGGAATTCTGCTGGCAGACGGCCTCTCCTTTGAGCAGGTCTGCGAAGGGTTAAATAAGATCCCCAAGGTGGCGGGCCGTGCAGAGGTGGTAACCACCGATGAGCCCTTTACGGTAATGCTGGATTACGCGCACACACCGGATGCGCTGGAAAATATACTGACTACGATCCGCACCTTTGCCAAGGGCAGGGTCGTAACCCTCTTTGGCTGCGGCGGCGATCGGGATCGCACCAAGCGCCCGTTGATGGCCAAGGCGGTGGCGAAATACAGCGATTATATCATTGTAACCTCCGATAACCCGCGTACCGAGGATCCCCAAAAGATTCTCTCTGATGTGGTGGCAGGGCTTGAAGGGTGCGATGTGCCTTATGCAGTGATTGAAAACCGCAAGGAGGCCATCGGCGAGGCGATCTTGAATGCAAGAGAAAATGATGTGATCCTTTTGGCGGGAAAAGGCCATGAGGATTATCAGGTTCTTGCAACCGGAAAGATCCATTTTGATGAGAAAGAAATTGTGAAGGAATATTTAGCAAAGAGATGAAGCTGACGGTTGATAAAATTGCAAAGGCCCTCTCGCAAGAATATGCAGGCAAGGATTTCAAGATTGATCAAGTGGTGATTGATTCTCGAATGGTGAAAAATTACACCGCCTTTGCCGCGATTGTGGGGGAGAGAAATGACGGTCATTCTTATATCGAAGAGCTGGATCGCCAATACGATCATTTGGTATTTCTCGGCACAAAGCCGCGTGGGGCATCTCTTCGGAATCCCTATTTTCAAGTGGCGGATATTCGGGAAGCTTTAGGGGCATTGGCAAGAACCCATCTTTCGGAGATGGATGCAAAGGTGATCGGCGTTACAGGCAGTGTGGGGAAGACCACAACCAAGAATTTTCTCTTGGCAGCACTTTCTGCCTGCACCGAAGCTTGCGCCACCAAGGGCAACCAAAATAATGAGCTGGGCGTGCCCTTGACAGCCCTTTCGGTAGAGGAGCACCATCGTGCCGCCATTATTGAAATGGGGATGCGGGGCTTGGGGCAGATAAGCTATCTGACAAGGTTTGCAAAGCCTGATATCGCTTTGATTACCAATGTGGGCGTGGCCCATATGGAGCTTTTGGGCAGCCGCGAAAATATCGCTAAGGCAAAGCTGGAGCTGGTGGATACCATGAAGGAAAGCGGAATTGGCTTGCTCAATGGGGATGAGCCCCTTCTCTATCGGCAAAGACCGGAGAAAGATTGCCGCTATTTTGGCTTTGGGGAGCAGAATGATTATCGTGCAATCGATGTGAAGGAAAAATCCTTTACACTTATATATCCGGAAGGTTCTTTGCCGATCACCCTCCAAGTAGAAGGGGAGCATCAAATAATGAATGCCCTTGCCGCTTTCGGAGCGGGGCATTTGCTGGGCTATGAGCCTTCCCTCCTTGCAAAAGGCTTGGAACGCTTTTCAGGCGACGGCCGCCGTTGGTTTATCGAAGAGGTGGCAGGGATTACGGTGATCGACGATAGTTATAATGCTTCTCCCGATTCCATGGCAGCTGCCTTGAAGGTGCTGGCCTCAAAGCCCGCCCGCAGAGTGGCGGTATTGGGCGATATGCTGGAGCTTGGTGCTCTTGAGGAGCAAGGGCATCAGCAGGTGGGCGCTCTTTGCAAGGAGCTGAAAATCGATCTTTTAATCACCTTTGGCAGTGCCTCTGAAAAGATCAATGAGGCGGCAGGGTCGATTGAAAAATATCATCTTCAGGAGCGGGAGCAGATGCTTCCTCTTTTGGAAACGCTTTTGAAGGCGGGGGATACGGTGCTCTTTAAGGCATCCAATTCTATGAACTTCCAAGGCTTTGCAAAAGAATTAAAGGAAAGGATGAAAAAAGAATGAATCATTGGACTATATTAATAGCAGTGGCAGTCAGCTTTCTTTTGGCGCTGATTTTAGCGCCGTGGATTCTGCCTTGGCTGCGCAGGCTGAAATGCTCCCAAAGCATTTTGGAAATCGGGCCCTCTTGGCATAAGGAAACCAAGCAGGGCACGCCCACCATCGGCGGGCTGATCTTCATGATTCCTACCATAGTGGTTGCTGTCATTTTGGGAATCGGCGGAATGCTCAAGGGTGATTTTCGGCTTCTGCTTTCCCTGATCTTTGCAATCGGATGCGGGGTTATCGGCTTTATTGATGATTACATTAAGGTTGTCAAAAAGCGCAATCAAGGCCTTACGGTTATGCAAAAGACATTGCCCCTTTTGCTTTTGATTGCTCTTTATCTTGCAGGGCTTTATGCCTGCAATATCATCAGTGATTCAATTTTTATCCCTTATTTCAATGTGCGCATCCATCTTTATTATTTCTATTTCCTGATCATGATTCCCTTTATTTTCTTCTTTGTAAATTCAGTGAATCTGACCGACGGCTTGGATGGATTGGTAACCAGCGTATCGTTGCCTTATACCATCTCCTTCATTGTGATGGGCTTCTTTTTGCAGACCGGCAGTGATAATACGGGCATCACCGTATTTGCAGCAGCCCTCACCGGCGGACTTTTGGGATTTTTGATCTATAATTTCCATCCCGCAAAGGTATTTATGGGAGATACAGGCTCCCTTTTCCTCGGCGCGGCGGTTGTGGCGCTGGCCATGGCTTATGATATGCCGTATTTCATTTTGATCGGCGGAATTCTTTATCTGATCGAAGGGGTATCGGTGGTGCTGCAGGTGGGCTTCTATAAATTGACCCATGGCAAGCGCATCTTTAAGATGACTCCGATCCATCATCATTTCGAGCTTTCCGGTTGGTCGGAGGTAAAGATTGTGGCAATCTTTACGATGATTGCATCCATCGGATGCCTTTTAGCCCTTTGGGGAATGTTCTATTATCGTTATTTCAATGTATAGGTGGTGAAACCGCTTGACTAAGTGGGAAGAATTTAAGAAAAAATGGCTTGTCCCCAAAGGTACGGCAGGCAGCATTGATCTGGTCTTTTTGATTTTGGTCCTCAGCCTTTTGGCCTTCGGCCTTGTGATGGTGGCTTCTGCAAGCTATGTAAGCGCCCTTCATAAGACAGGGGATAGCTATACCTATATCAAGCGGCAACTTTTATTTGCAGTGATCGGAGTGGCGCTGATGCTGACGGTTCCTCATTTTAATTATCAGCGGCTGCGCAAATTTTCCATTGCTCTTTTGATTGCGGCGGTGATTATGCTGGTGCTGGTATTGATTCCCGGCATCGGAATTGTGGCCAATGGTGCCCGCAGATGGCTGGGATTCGGCGGCTTTACCTTCCAGCCCAGTGAGATCGGAAAGCTTGCAATTATTGTCGTCTTTGCTTCGTATATGTCGGCAAACTATCGGCGCATGAAGGAATTTAAGGTGGGAATCTTGATCCCTGCCGCCGTTTTGGCGACAGTTTGCTTTCTGGTGGCCATCGAGACCCATGTATCCGGCGCAATTCTGATCTTCTTGGTGGGTGTTGTCTTGATGTTTGTAGGCGGCGCCAATCTGAAATGGTTTTTCACCATCGGCGGTGTGGGCGCGGCTGCTTTAGCGGGCTTTGCAATTCTCACTCCCTATGCCAAGACCCGTATTGATACTTGGCTGAATCCCTTTGAAAATGTATTGGGGAGCGGCTATCAGACGGTGCAATCCCTTTATGCCATCGGTAGCGGCGGGCTTTTGGGGCTTGGCCTTGGCCAATCCCGCCAAAAATATCTTTATATCCCCGAGCCGCAAAACGATTATATTTTTTCCATCATCTGCGAAGAACTTGGCTTTATCGGAGCGATGATGGTGATTGTCCTTTTTGTCCTGCTGATCTGGCGCGGATTTGTCATCGCCTATCATGCCAAGGATAAATTCGGCTCTCTTTTAGTGGTAGGAATTGTATCCCGTGTGGCCATTCAGGCGATTCTGAACATTGCGGTGGTTACCAATTCGGTGCCGCCTACCGGAATTTCCCTGCCGTTCTTCAGCTATGGCGGGACAGCGCTGGTATTGTTGCTTTTTGAGATGGGAATTGTATTGGCGGTATCCCGCCATTCAAGAATGGAGATCAAGGAATGAGAGTATTATTAGCAGGCGGCGGCACTGCGGGTCATTGTAACCCCGCGCTTGCCATTGCAGGAATCATCAAAGCAAAAAATAAAGATGCAAAGATCCTCTTTATCGGAAATGAGGGGAGCATTGAGGAAAATTTAGTCCAAAAGGCGGGCTTTGATTTCAAGGCGGTGAAAACCCAAGGCTTTCGCCGAAAATTGACGGTGGATAATTTCAAGACCGTCTATCTTTACTTAAAGGCTAAAGATCGCTGCCGCAGGATTATCAAGGAATTTAATCCCGATTTGGTGGTGGGAACCGGCGGATATGTCTCGGGGCCTGTGGTCTCCGCAGCGCAGAAAATGGGGATTCCCACTTGCATCCATGAGCAAAATGCTTATCCCGGCGTTACCAGCAAGATGCTCTCCAAAAAAGCCGATATTGTCTTTATCAGCTTTGCAGGCTCAGAGCAATATTTCGGGAAAGTGAAAAAAATGGTCCTCTCCGGCAATCCTTTGCGGGAGGAGATTCTAACCCTCTCCAAAGAGGATGCGCGCAAGGCGCTGGGACTTGGCGCAGATGATTTTTATCTGCTTTCCTTTGCAGGAAGCCTTGGCGCGCGAGAGGTCAATCGTGCTATGATCGGCTTCATTGAAAAAAATGCGAAAGAAAGAGAATTCAAGCAGATCCATGCTACCGGCCGGTTTGGCTGGGAGTGGATGCCGGATTCGCTGAAGGAAAAAGGGGTATCCATGGAGGATGCTGATATTAAGGTGGTGGAATATCTTTATGATATGCCGACCCATCTTGCGGCGGCAGATGCGGTGATTAGCCGCGCAGGCGCCATCACCTTGGGCGAGATTACTGCCTTGGGTAAAGCAGCGGTTTTGATTCCATCCCCCAATGTAACCCATAATCATCAATACCATAATGCGCGCTCCCTTTCCGATCGGGGCGGTGCATTGCTGCTGGAGGAGAAGGATCTTTCGGCGGATACGCTTTATGAGATGATTCTCTCCTTAAAAAAGAATCCTCAAAAAAGAGAAGCTCTGGGCGAGCATGCAAGAGAGCTTGCCTTGCCGGAGGCTGCAGAGTGCATTTATCAAGAGATTTTTCAGCTTTTACATTCCAAAAAATAAGGAAGTGATATCAAGAGTATGAATAGTGTTGAGCGCTATTATCAAAAAAAGAAGCGGAGAAAAAAGAAGGCGAAGGTGCTCTTTTTCACCTTGCTTTTTGCTTTGTTTTTATTGAGCCTTGCTATTCTTTCGATGACGGTGTTTTTCAATGCCGATACCATTGAGGTGGAAGGGAATACCCGCTATTCCGCCGATGAGATTTTGGAGATCGGCGGCCTTAAGATCGGGCAAAATCTCTTCCGCTTGGATAAATTTGAAGTGATTGATCAGATGAAGACCTTGCCCTATATTAAGGAGGTTACCATCCGCAGAAAGCTGCCCAATACCTTAAAGATCGATGTGGTTGAAAATCAGCCGGTTGTATGGGTAGAGTGTATGGGGCAGGCGGCGCTGATGAATGAGGAATATCGGGTATTGGAATTTGCGGAGCTGATTCCCATTGATCCGGAGGCGCAAGTGCAAGAGGAGCCGGAGGAAGAAAAGCAAGAGGAACCCGCCGAAGAAGAAACCACGAGCGAAGAAGAGCCTGCTGCGGAAGAAGCAGATGGCGAGCAAGAGGAAGAGCAAGAGCAAGAGGCATCCGGCGGGCTTGTAATCGAAGAGACGTTGGAAGAGGAAGAAAAGCCTTGCATTGCCGATACCAAAAAGCCTGCAGTAGAAGGAAATGTACCCTTTCTGAAGGGGGTTGAGGCCGGGGAGATGAAGGTGGGCGATTTTCTGACCTTCAAAGAGGAAAAGGATTATACCGACTTTCTGAAAACCCTCTATGAGGCCTTTACCCGCAATGGGGTCCTCGAATGGGGCGAGGTTACAAGAGTTTATTTTAAGGAACGCTACGATATCACCCTTCAATATCGGGAGAAGATCACTATTGATTTCGGTACATTGGATCGGGTGGAGACGAAGCTGGAGCTGGCAGAGTATCTTTTGGAGCAAAACGGCTACGGCCGGCAGGCGGTGGTCGATGTATCCGATACCGAGCGGGTTTATTTCAGACCCCAAACCGAATAAATTTGGGGCTGTAAAAAAAGTCTGAACCGCAAAAGGCAAGAAAAATACAAACTCTAAACCGAATATCTTCGCTAAAAAGTGAAAGAGGAAGAAAAAATATTGCAACATTGCAATATTTTTTCTTTTTATCAGTGCCTTTTGCTACCTCCAAATCGAGCCACTCGGCGTGCGTCAAATGGGATGGAATCCGCTCCATTCTGGCAAAAGCAGAAAATCCGCTCTTTCCATCCCATTCTCCTTTTCCCCACTA